>DASZQC010000291.1:0-9348 GCA_035549815.1 Dongiaceae bacterium | reverse complement strand
AAGATCGTCGCCAAGGTGGTGGAAGCGGCGGCCGCGCGCGAAGCGGCGCGCAAGGCGCGCGAGCTGACGCGGCGCAAGGGCGCGCTCGACATGGCCTCGCTGCCCGGCAAGCTGGCCGATTGCCAGGAGCGCGACCCCGCGCTCTCCGAGCTGTTCATCGTCGAGGGCGACAGCGCCGGCGGCTCGGCCAAGAACGGCCGCGACCGCAAGACCCAGGCGATCCTGCCCCTGCGCGGCAAGATCCTGATTGTGGAGCGCGCGCGTTTCGACAAGATGCTGAGCTCGGCCGAGAGCGGCACGCTGATCGCGGCACTCGGCACCGGCATCGGCACGGAAGAGTTCGATGCGACCAAGGCGCGCTACCACAAGATCATCATCATGACCGACGCCGACGTCGACGGCTCGCACATCCGCACCCTGCTGCTGACCTTCTTCTACCGGCAGATGCCGGAGCTGATCGAGAAGGGCTACATCTACATCGCCCAGCCGCCGCTCTATCGCGCCGCGCGCGGCAAGTCGGAGCACTATCTGAAGGATGACCGCGCGCTGGAGGAGTATCTGGTCAATCTCGGCCTCGACGGCGCGGTGCTGCGCGTCGGCGACGGCGCGCGCATCGTCGGCCAGGATCTACGCCGCGTGGTGGACCAGGCGACAGCCGCCATGCATCTAATGGAGCCGCTGATCCGCAAGGTCGGCTCCGGCGACGTGGTGGAACAGGCGGCGATCCTGGGCGCGCTCAACCCGCAATCGGCGGCCGATCCGAATGTGGCGGCGGCGATCGCGAAGCGCCTCGACGACCTCGCGCCGGAGAATGAGAAGGGCTGGAGCGGTGTGGCTGACCAGGATGGCGGCCTTGCCTTCAAGCGGCGCCTGCGCGGCATCACCGAGAGCCATCGCATCGACGCGGCGCTGATCCGCTCGGCCGAGTGCCACAAGCTCGAATCCATGAAGGCGGAGCTGGCGGAGACCTATGGCAAGCCGGCCGCCTTCGTCGCCAAGGACCGCGAGCATCGCATCTCCGGCCCGATCGGCCTCGCCCGGCTGGTGATGGAAAGCGGCCGCAAGGGCATGGATATCCAGCGCTACAAGGGCCTGGGAGAGATGAATCCCGATCAGCTCTGGGAAACCACGCTGGATCCTAGCGTCCGTGCCCTGTTGCAGGTGAAGGTCAATCACGCCGACGAGGCGGAAGAGGTCTTCTCGACTCTGATGGGCGACTTGGTGGAGCCGCGCCGCGACTTCATCCAGTCGAACGCGCTGAACGTGGCGAATTTGGACGTGTAGATTCTTTTCTGCCAGACGGCTGACGTTGCCCGGCAATTGAATATTTCCCGTTTTTCGAGTAAGAGCTCGGAGACGGGGGCTCATTTGATTCCAGATTTTCCAGCTCTGCTGTCTAGCCTGGCAGGACGACGGCCCGTTTTCCACTCTGAAGCGGACCTGCAGCACGAATTGGCTTGGCATCTCCGAGAAACCCATCGCCAGTCGCATCTCCGGCTCGAACATCCGTTGCCGTGGGCGGGAAATGGGGCGATCGACATGATCATTCACCACAATGATCAATTGGTCGCTGTTGAACTTAAGTATCTGTGCGGTGGCACCCAGGCGAAGGTCGGCAACGAAACCTTTGCGCTCAAACACCAAGGAGCTCATGACATCCGGCGCTACGATGTCCTCAAGGACATTTCACGTATGGAGCAATTCATCAGGCATCATCCCGGCGCGTTGGCGTCGGTGATCGTGCTGACCAATGACCCTGCCTATTGGACAGGCCCCAAAAAAGAGGGAACCTATGATGCCGCCTTTTCCTTGCGCGAGGGAAGGCGAGTATCCGGTTCACTTGCGTGGTCGGACGCAACTGGAACCGGCACGAAGAAGCACCGCGAGGCGATAATCGAACTTTCGGGCAGCTATGAAATGCGTTGGGTCAAATATTCGCAGCTCGACGCGAAGTTCGGAGAATTCCGTTTCCTTCACGTCGACATCCGTTAGCAATCAAGGCCTCTTCGACTGAGCGAGGCCTGCTTTTTGTCAATTGAGAATGCCTGAGACTAGGGCGTCGGCTATTCCGGCGCGAGGACCGTCGGTGCCGCGGGCTCGGCCTCGGCTTCGGCCTGCGGCTTCAGCTCCAGGCGGATGGAGCGGTCACCCTGGTTCCAATCGGGCGCGGGAGAGACCACCAGATCGAATTCGGTCCGCTCGCCATTCTGTCCGATGGCGGCGCGGTAGGGCTTGTAGAACTCCATCTCGCGGTCGCCGTTCCACAGGTCGGAGCCGAGCAGCACCTTGTCGGTGCCGACCGGCTGGCGATAGACGAGGGTCATGCGCTTGGCGAAGGGCTGCACCACGTCGCCGGGCAGCATCACATAGGGTTGGGCCGCGCTGCCGGGGCGGCCGACCGCCGCCTGGAGCTGCTGGGTGGCCTGCATGCTGTCGGCGATGCGCGCCAGCGCCTCGGTCGCGGCCTTGGCTTTTTCTTCGGCCGCGATGCGCAAGGCCTGCTCGCGCGCGAGCTGCTCTTCCATCTCGCGCATCTTGCCCAGCGCAAAGCGGATCGGCGTGCCGACCGCACCGGTGCTGCAATCGAGACGATTGAGGGAATCGACCACGCAGGCCGAGGTGTCGAGGATGCCGATATCGAGCGCGAGATCGCGCATCTGCGGCGCCGCAGATTTGATCAGGCCGCTGCGGATGCCGAGCAGGGCCACGAAGGATGCCGCGCCGATCACGCAGAGGAAAGTGAAGGCGAACAAGATGAAAGACAGACCGGAACGACGCTGTCTCTTCTTGGGCGCAAAAAGCCGCTGCATGGTGACCCGACGTGTTCTCAGGCAAGTTTCGGATGCTTCTCTTTTTGCGCCGGCTTCCCTAATAAGCGATTAATTGCGGGCGGATTTGGCCCCTGCCCGCTTTGCCGCGGCGGCGAATTTCGCTTACATGCGGGGGACTTGCCACAAAAGCGGACCGGATTCGGGGGATCGATGCCGAGCAACGCCGCCATCCACTACGTGCCGGCCGGCTACGACACGAAAGGCCCAAAGCTGATGGGCCGCATGGCCGCGGGCGAGGGCTTCCTCGCGGCCTGGCTGCGGCATGCCGGCGTGGAGCGGCTCTATTGCTATGCGGCGCAGCGCAAGGATGCGGAAGCCTTCGCCGCCCTGGCGCGCGAGACGGGCGCCGCACCGGTCGAATGGCTGCCCTGGGCGACGCCGCAAGCCATCGGCAGGCCCGGCGCGCTCTATCTACCCGATCCCGGGCTGCACGCCCATGCCTGGCGCCGCCGCGCCGGCGATCAGCGCGCCTATAGCCTGACCGGTATCACCCACACCACCGCCTCGGCCTCGGCGATGGACCTGATCGCGGAGCTGCCGGTCGCGCCGGTGCAGGAATGGGACGCGCTCATCTGCACCTCGCGCGCGGTAAAGGCGATGGTGGAGGGGCTGCTGGACGAGCAGCAGGCCTACCTCACGGAACGGCTCGGCGCCGCGCGCTTCACGCGGCCGCAGTTCCCGGTCATTCCGCTGGGCGTCGATTGCGCGAAATATGCGCCCGACCCGGCGGCACGCGCGGCACAGCGCGCGGCGCTCGGCATCGCGCCGGAGGATATCGCCGTGCTGTTCATGGGGCGGCTCAGCTTTCACGCCAAGGCGCATCCCTATCCGATGTATCTGGCGCTGGAGCGCGCGGCGCGGGAGAGCGGCAAGCGCCTGCATGTGATCCAGGCCGGCTGGTTCGCCAACGATTTCATCGAGAGCGCGTTCCGTGACGGGGCCAAGGCGTTCTGCCCCGGCGTCACGGCGCATTTCGTGGATGGCCGCAAATCCGAGACGCGCTTCGCCATCTGGCAGGCGGCCGATCTGTTCACCTCGCTCTCCGACAATATCCAGGAGACCTTCGGCCTGACACCGATCGAGGCGATGGCCGCGGGTCTTCCTTCGGTGGTCAGCGATTGGGACGGCTATCGCGACACGATCGAAGATGGCGTGCATGGTATGCGCGTGCCGACCCTGGCGCCGCCGGCTGGACAGGGCGATGACCTGGCCGATGCCCACGCCATCGAGCTCGACACCTATGACCGCTATTGCGGCTATAGCAGCCAGTTCGTCGCAATCGATGTGCCGGCGGCCGTCGAGGCCTATCTGGCGCTGATCGGCGATGCGGATCTACGACGCCGCATGGGCACGGCGGCGCGCACGACGGCGCTGGCGATGTTCGATTGGCGTCACATCGTCGCGCGCTATCAGGACTTGTGGTCGGACCTGGCTGGGCGCCGCCGGACGACGGCGGAGTCTGCGCCCGCCGCCGATCAAGTTTCCTGGCCGGCGCGGCCGGATCCGTTCGCGGCCTTTGCCGCCTATCCAAGCCGGACCCTGTCGATGGGACAACGGCTCGCCCTCGGTGATTACCCGGCCGATCTCACGGCTCTGACCGAGCATCCCCTGTTCGCCTTCGCCAAACAGCGGCTGCGGCTCGATCTCTGCGCCCTGATTTTGAGCGAGGTGCGGCAGCGAACAACGACACTGGCCCAGATCGGCGCGAGCCTGGGCGAAGCGGATCGGCGCTATCTGCCGCGCCAGGCCGTGTGGCTGGCGAAGATCGGCGCGATCAAGGTGCTGCCGCGCTGAGGCGCGCCGCGCCGAGTGTGCTTGACTTCCATGCGAACCCCTGGGATTTCAAAGCAATGCCTGCATTTTTCATGACCGGGACCGGCCCGGCGATCGGCAAGACATTCTTGAGCTGCGCCCTTCTTCGGCATTGGCGCAGCATGGGGCTGAAGGCAGCCGCCTACATGGGCGTGCTCACCGGCTTCGATCCGACGCAGCCGGAGCAGAGCGATCCCGGCCTGATGCTGGCGGCGCTGGATCAGCCGGTCGACACGGCCGGTCTCGACCGCATCGCGCCATGGCGCTATCAGGCGGCGCTGGCGCCCAACGTCGCCGCCGCGAAGGAAGGCGACGTCATCGACTATCGGGACATCCTTTCGTCGAGCCGCGCTTTCCTGCGCGGCGAGCACGATGTGGCGTTGATCGAGGGGCTCGGTGGTGTCATGGCGCCGCTGACCGAAGACCGTACCATGCTGGATTGGATCGTCGATGTGGGGCTGCCGGCGATCCTGGTCACCGGGTCATACTTGGGCACGCTGAGCCACAGCCTGACCGCGCTGCAGGTGCTGGCCGATCGCGGCGTGAAAGTGCGCCTGATCGTGATGTGCGAAACGCCGGGAAGCAGCGTTCCGCTGCACGAGAATGCCGTCAGCCTGTCGCGCCGCTGGCCGTCGGCGCCGGTGCGGGCGCTGACCCGCGACCCGGTGCCTCAGACCATCGCGGCGATCGCCGAGGCGTTGCTGAGCGAAGCGCCCTCGGCCAGCATGTCCTGATTGAGGCGGCGCACCGTCCCGTCCATCGGCCGCTCGTTCAGCGTCACCACCGGGCAGGCTTCGCGCAGGCGCGCATGCATGTCCTTCACCGGCATCTCGTATTCGGAGAGCGGGCCTGGCTGGTAATTATGGCTGGAGAGGCCGGCCTGCACGCGCTCGCACAGTTCCTTGTCCTCGTGGCCGATCTGCGTGTTGATGCGGTTGGCCAGGAACTGCATCACCTTCGCCTCGCGCCGCGTGTCCGGGCGCACGAAAAGCGGCGTGCGGATCACGCACTTGGTCGGACCCTTGGGCAGGATCTGGAAAATGTCCATGCTGTCCGGAAACACGTCGAAACCGATATTGACCGGCATGAAGCCGAACACCCATGTCGTGCGCGCCGCTTCCGGCATGTCGGCGAAGGCGCGCGGCGCCAGGCGCTGATAGGCGCGCTCCGACCACACATGCGACTCGCGCTCGCGGATCATGCTCTTGGAGAAGGAGACGCCGTGCCGGTTGATGGTGCAGGCGAGTTCGTTGTCCATCAGCCGGTGCAGGCCCGGATGGCCGAACGGCACATGGTAGTTGTCGAGGTAATTGTCGAGCGCGACCTTCCAGTTGCAGCCCCACTCCTCGGAGACCAGCATGCTGCCGTCGAGCTGCGCCGGCGCCGGCACCATCTCCTCGATCCGGTAGGGCGCCAGCTCCTTGGCGAGGTCGCCCCATTGCTCGGCGATGGAGGGACCGCTCCCCGCGATGCGCACGAAGACCAGACCGCAGAACACTTCGAGCTCCAGTTCCTTCAGGCCGAGCTGAGTCTTGTCCAAGCCCGGGAAGGTCTTCTCCGACGGCACCGCGGCCAGACGGCCGTCGAGCTGGTAGGACCAGGCGTGATAGGGGCAGGTGATGCGGTGCTTGCAGGTGCCGTCGCCGTCCAGCAGCTTGGCGCCACGATGGCGGCAGGCGTTCTGGAACGCGCGCAGGGATCCATCCTTGCCGCGCATGACGATGATGCTGTCGCGCCACAGATCGAGCGTCGCGAAGTCGCCGGTATCCTTGACCTGGTTCACATGGCAGACGAACTGCCAGGACGGCAGGATCACGCGCTCATATTCCAGCTCCAGCAGCTCGGCGTTGAGATAGGTCCAAGCGGGCAACGGCTCGGTGGCGTAGATCCGCTCGGGGTGCCGGATGTCGACGAAGCTGTTCATGGTGCGATCTCCGATTTGTCCTCGAACTTATCCCCAGAGTTATCCGCAGGTGATAAGTATCCGATTCATCTATGTGACTGTAATAGCGTCGCAATTAAACGCCAATTGATTGAATGATCATTTAACACGATGCCAGGGGAGGGTCAAGGACAAAGGCGGCGCGGGTGCCCTGCTGCGAGGGGATGTGTCGTTATTTCAATAGCTTGCATGGGGCGAGCAGGATTGCTGCCTTGTTAACCATTTTCGATCTACATTCGGCCATTACGATCGCAATGGATGAAGATTCCCGATGAACCGGGCCAACACGCTCCTTGCCGTCGCCGGCTTCGCCCTGGCGTTCAGCGTCATGATTCTGTTCGGCCGGGCCGAGGCGGAGCCGCAGGAACCCCTACACTTCACCTGCAACGACTTCCCGCCGCACAAGATCGAGCATGTCGGATCGAACGAGCAGCGCGGCTTCGATATCGACATCATCAGCGAAGCGTTCCGCCGCACCGGCTGGTCGATCGACATCACCTACATGCCGTGGAAGCGGGCGCTGGAATTCTCCACCCGCGACCAGTTCGACGGCCTGTGCACCTGCTCCTACACGCCGGAGCGCGAGGCCACCTTGATGTTCAGCGACGAAGTGTTTGCCGTGTCGGTCGGCCTGTTCGCGCTGGATCCCGCCGCACTGGCCGGCGTGACCGGCCTTGCCGATCTCAAAGGCCGCCGGGTCGGGGTGGTCGGCGGCTATAATCTGGAGGGCGAATTGGAGACCGTGGGCGCCAAGGTCTCAGCCGCCTCCACCGACAAGCGCGCGCTCGAGATGCTGCTGCATGGCAATGTCGACCTGCTCTATGCCTATGAATTGCCGACACGCCATTTCATGCGCACGCGCACGCTGATCAAGACGATTGAATACCGCGAAATGCGCAGCAATCCGTACTATATGTGCCTGAACCGCAAGTCGCCCCGCAGCGAACAGGCGATGGCCGATTTCAATCGCGCCCTGGCGGAGATGAAGACCGACAAGACCATGAAGCGCATCCTCCGCCGTTACCGCATCGAGTATCCCGCGGCTTCGCCATCGGCGAGCGAGCCGGTCACACAATAATCGGCTCGGTGACGCTGAGCCGGGCGCCCGCTATTCACCCTGGATTCGACCGCGGGCTTTGGTCAGGATGGTCCGATTGATCGCCGCGTGAGGTTGTCCGCCTTGACCAAGATCCTGCCCGAGCCGCGCGAATTCGGCCTGCCGCCCAGCCTCGGCGAGATGGAGGCGATGGCCTATCAGGAGCTGGAGCGCATTCCCGATGAATTGCGCCGCCATTGCGTCGGGCTGGCGGTCCGGGTCGAGGATTTCGCCCATGACGACGTGCTGTCGGACATGGACATCGAATCTCCGTTCGATTTGATGGGGCTCTATCACGGCATCCCGCTCACCAAGCAGAGCACTTATGACATCCGTCACCAGCCGGACATGGTGTTTCTCTATCGCCGGGCGATCCTGGATTACTGGTGCGAGGGCACCGACGATCTGCGCGCCGTGATCCGTCATGTGCTGATCCACGAGATCGGCCACCATTTCGGTTTCTCGGACGCCGACATGCACCGCATCGAGCGCGCCGGAACCGATTGAGCCGGCGGGCTACTCGCTGACGTGCCAATCGGCTCACATGGTCGTGAGCGATCTTCCTTTGCCCAATTGTAGCTGCGGCAGTAGCATTCGCCGCTGCAGCAACTTGGACAGGGATCACGCCGATGAAACATATTTCCGAAGAATCCGCCTCCTCGCGTCGCCAGGTTGTAGTCGGCCTCGCCGGCCTGTCGCTGGCCACCCTGCTGGCCGATCCGGCGAAGGTGGCAAAGGCCGCCGCCGGCCTGCAGACGGTAAGCATCAACACGCCGAGCGGCCGCTCGGTTTCCGGCGCGCTGGCGGTGCCGGAGGTAAAGCCGGCCGGCGCGGTGATGCTGGTGCATGAATGGTGGGGCATGAACGACCAGATCAAATCGGTGGCGGCGGAGCTCGCCAAGCAGGGTTATCTGGCGCTGGCCATCGATCTCTATAACGGCCGGGTCGCGACCAAGCCCGATGACGCCGAGAAATACATGAAGGGCGTGGTGCCGGCCGAGGCGCGCGAGACCATGGGCGCCTGGGTCGATTGGCTGGCGAAGCATCCGGACGGCAACGGCAAGGTGGTGTCGCTCGGCTGGTGCTTCGGCGGCGGCATGGCGTTGCAGGCTGCACTCGACCGGCCGCTCGCCGGCGCCATTGTCTATTACGGCAATGTCGCACGCACCGCGGATGAGCTGAAGAGCCTGAAAGGCCCGGTGCTGGGCCAGTTCGCGACGCAGGACCAGTGGATCAACCCGGCGATGGTGCAGGGTTTCGAGGCAGAGATGAAAAAGGCCGGCAAGGTGCTGGAGCTGCACAATTACGACGCCAATCATGCCTTCGCCAATCCGACCGGCGACAATTACGACGCCGCCGACGCCCGTCAGGCCTGGGACCACACGGTCGCATTCCTGAAACTGGTGCTGGGATAGGGTGCAGCTCTGTAGCACTCAATGAAGTTTGCGCTGGAGTTCCCTCCCCCAAGCTGGGGGAGGGATAGGGAGGGGTTGTTCTCTCGGGCGAAGATCGCGTGTGTGGCGGGCGCTGTTGAGCCGGGAAGATAGGTGACATTTTGGACCGGCAAGATGGGTTACAGTTTTGGGGGTTGTTGTGTTGCTTCACGGCGCCCCGGCCGGGGCGCCGTGAAGCGGCGGAGTTTTTTGGTTCGCCATTCGATCAGGCCG
>DASZQC010000290.1:0-2857 GCA_035549815.1 Dongiaceae bacterium | reverse complement strand
GACATGTGCGCCCAAACCCCATCCCACCGGCCGGCCGCAAGCTACACCGACCCCTCCGGAACCTCAAGCATTCCGGGGGGTTGCGGGCCACGGCGTGTCGCTGCGCGCCGTCAAGTTGCGACATTCTGCGACGATCGGCCGCACAATCGGTTGCGTAGCTCCGGTCCGCAGGCCATATCCCATCATAAGACACTGCAATGCGGCCCGATTCTCCTGTCCCGAATGTTCCGGCAGGCCTGAATCTTTTGGCAGCCTTGGCCGGCGTCGCTATTCTTTTCGCCAATTCAATGACCGGAGGTACCGGATGTCCGCCCTGACCATCACCGACGACCTGTTCTTCAACAAGGCGGCACTGGACCGCAGCCGGGCCGAGCGGATCGTGACCGACGCGCTGAAGGGCGGCGATGACGGCGAGCTGTTCCTGGAATTCAACCAGTCCGAAGCCCTCGCCTATGACGACGGCAAACTGAAAAGCGCCAGCTTCGACGTGACGCAGGGTTTCGGCCTGCGCGCGGTGGCGGGCGAGGCGCACGCCTACGCCCATGCCAGCGACCTGAGCGAGCCGGCCCTGCAGCGGGCGGCGGCCACGGTGAAGGCCATCCATGCGGGCCACAGCGGCACCCTGGCGGAACCGCCGATCGGCACCAACCGGCTGCTCTATTCTGACGATAACCCGCTGTCCAAGCTGGACTTTTCGGCCAAGGTGAGCCTGCTGCAGCAGATCGATGCCTATGCCCGCGCCAAGGATCCCAGGGTGCGGCAGGTGATGGCCTCCATCTCCGGCAACTGGCAGGCGGTGCAGATCATGCGCGGCGACGGCACCCGCGCGGCCGACATCCGGCCGCTGGTGCGGCTCAACGTCTCCATCATGGTCGAGGAGAATGGCCGCATGGAAACCGGCAGCCACGGCATGGGCGGCCGCTTCACCTATGACCACGTGATCGACCCGGCGCAATGGAAGGCCGGCGTGGACGAGGCGCTGCGCCAGGCCCTGGTCAATTTGACCGCCGTCCCCGCCCCGGCCGGCGAGATGACGGTGGTGCTCGGCTCCGGCTGGCCCGGCATCCTGCTGCACGAGGCGATCGGCCACGGGCTGGAAGGCGACTTCAATCGCAAGCAGACCTCGGCCTTTTCCGGCCTGATGGGCAAGCAGGTGGCGTCGAAGGGCGTCACCGTGATCGACGACGGCACCATGCCGGACCGGCGCGGCTCCATCACCATCGACGACGAAGGCACGCCCAGCCAGCGCAACGTGCTGATCGAGGACGGCATCCTGACCGGCTATCTACAGGACCGGCAGAATGCCCGCCTGATGGGCATGAAGCCGACCGGCAATGGCCGGCGCCAGAGCTTCGCCCACCATCCGATGCCACGCATGACCAACACCATCATGCTGGGCGGCGACCACGCGCCGGAAGAGATCGTGCGCTCAGTGAAGAAGGGCCTCTATGCGGTCAATTTCGGCGGCGGCCAGGTCGACATCACCTCGGGCAAGTTCGTGTTCTCCGCCTCGGAAGCCTACCTGATCGAGGACGGCAAGGTCGGCCCGGCGGTCAAGGGTGCGACCCTGATCGGCAACGGGCCGGATTCGCTGACCAAGGTCAGCATGATCGGCAACGACATGAAGCTCGATCCGGGCGTCGGCACCTGCGGCAAGGACGGGCAAGGCGTGCCGGTCGGCGTCGGCCAGCCGACGCTTCGCATCGATGGGCTGACGGTGGGCGGCACCGCGGCCTAGTTGCGCCGCGCCCCAGGCGTATCGTGGGGACTATCGTGGGGGAGTATCGGGGGTGATGTTCCGCGAGGCGATCGCGCCACTGGCCGGCGCGCAGGTGGATTGGGCCGAGCTCGGCCGGCAGCAGCGAAGAGCCGCGTGGTTCGTGGCGTGGCTGGTGCTGCCATTGGCGGCGCTGATGCTGCTGGCGCGCGACGGCATGCCGCAATATCGCGGCCTTATGCTGGCCGGCATGTGCGTCACGGCAGTGGCGTTGTATCTGCCCTTCTACCTCACCCGACGCCTGCCTTCGGAAAAGTCCCGCGTCCTGTGGTTCGGACCGCTGGTCATCGTCAGCGGGTTCGCGGCGCTGGCGGCGACCTATCTGGGGTCCGCCGCCGTCTATGTCTTGTTCGCGATGGCGGCCGCCGTCATCCTGCCGAAGGTCCTGAGCAATCGCGGCGTCGCCACCTGGCAATGGTGGCTGCTGTGGCTGGCGGCGACGCTTTATCTCGCCTTTGAGATCGGCGGCAACAAATACGCCAATTTCTTCGCCGACCGGCTGGCCCTGTTCGGCCGCACCGACGGCGACATTTTTTCCGAAGGGGCCATCGTCGGGTCGATCCGGTCCTATGGCTGGCCGAGCTACGGCATCGATGGGCTGGCGCCGCTGAAATATCATGTCGGCGCGCTGTGGCTGGCGGCGCGGCTGAACGATGCGGGCGGCGGCGACTATATCGCCGCAGTCGTCGCGGCGAAGGTCCTGGTGCTGACGCCGCTGCTGATCTTCGCGGCTTTGCAGGCGACGATCCTGTTCCATGCCATCCTGCGCCCCGGCCGCGCGGTCGGCATCGCCGGCCTGATCGGCGCGCTGGGCCTGGTCATCTTCGTGATGCCCTACGCGGGACTCGGCTTCGCCACCTTCGCCAGCGAGACCATGAGCCTGGGCGCGGCGCTGGCGCTGCTGGTATTCCCAAGCCTCTATCTGCTGGGTAGCGATCCGGACTCGTCTCGCGGCGCGCGGCATCTCGCCTGGGCGGCGGCGGCGGTCGCGTTCTTCCTGATCGGTGGCGCCAAGATCTCCATGGCGTTCGTCCTGGCGCTGATCTTCGCCTGGTGGCTGTTGCGCACCGAGGGGCTGAA
>DASZQC010000289.1:0-2122 GCA_035549815.1 Dongiaceae bacterium | reverse complement strand
CGGAACTGTCCGGCCGCGCCGGCCGCGAACTGAAGCTGACAGGCATGTCCGCTCGCGATCCCCAAAAGGCGCGCGGTTTCGAACTCACCGGCTGGACCGCCGATCCGCTGGAGCTTGCGCGCTCGGACGCCGATGTGGTGGTGGAACTGGTCGGCGGCGAGGAAGGTATCGCCCGCGCGCTGGTGAGCCTGGCGCTGAAGAATGGCAAGCATGTGGTGACGGCCAACAAGGCGCTGTTGGCCCGGCACGGCGCGGAGCTGGCTGCGCTGGCCGAGGACAACGGCGTCACGCTGAAGTTCGAGGCCGCTGCCGCCGGCGGCATCCCGATCGTCAAGTCGCTGCGCGAGGGCCTGATTGCCTATGGCGTCGACGCGGTACGGGGAATCCTGAACGGCACCTGCAACTACATCCTCACCGAAATGGAGAACAGCGGCCGTACCTTTGCTGAGGTTCTCAAAGAGGCGCAGGCCCTCGGGTTTGCGGAGGCCGATCCCACGCTCGACGTGGGTGGTGGAGACACCGCGCACAAACTGGCGCTGCTGTCCAGCCTGGCCTTCGGCACCAGGCCGGACCTGGATTGCATTGCGGTCGAAGGCATCGACCATATAACGCCGGACGACATTGCTTATGCACGCGAGTTCGGCTTTCGCATCAAGCTCCTGGGGGTGACCCGCCGGGTCGGCAACGGCATCGAGCAGAAGGTGCACCCGTCGATGGTGCGCCAGGGCTCGCCGTTGGCCCATGTCAACGGCGCGCAGAACGGGGTGATGGTAGACGCCGGCGCCGCCGGGTCCTTTTTCTTCTCGGGCAGGGGGGCGGGCGAAGAGCCCACCGCCAGCGCGGTAATCGCCGACATTGTGGGGGCGGCTTCGGAGTCTGCCTCGCCGGTGTTCGGCCGCCCCGCCGCCCACCTGACCAGCCTGGTACCGGCGGACGGCAAGGTCGCGATTTCGCCATGGTATCTGCGCTTCGAGGTGCTGGATGTCCCCGGCGTCCTGGCCCTGATCGCGGGCCATCTGGCCGAGGCGGGGGTCTCCATCGAAAGCATGATCCAGCGCGGCCGCGATCCTGGCGAGCCGGTGGCAATTGTCATGATTACCCATGAAACCGCCCAAGACGATGTGGAACGCGCCTTGAAGGCCATCGCCGCGTCGGACAAGGTGCGGTCCCGCCCGTGTATGATTCCCATGGAAGCAGCCTGACCCTAGGAAGGGGTGGCCGTCGCAAGAAGAGACCAATATCCATGACCGAGATCCGTCCTCCCGATACGTCCTTTCCGCTCGATCGCGCCTTTGCGCTGGAAGCAGTTCGCGTGACCGAGGCGGCGGCGATCGCCGCCTTCTCCCAGATCGGGCGCGGCAACGAACATGACGCCGACCAGGCCGCGGTTGAGGCGATGCGCGCGGCCTTCAACCGACTGCCTATCGAAGGCACGGTGGTGATCGGTGAGGGCGAACGCGACGAGGCGCCCATGCTCTTTATCGGCGAAAAAGTCGGTCTCGGCGGCACGGCTGTCGACATTGCGCTCGATCCGCTGGAAGGGACCACCCTGACCGCAAAGCAGATGGCCAACGCGTTGGCGGTGATGGCGATGGCTGAGCCGGGCACCATGCTGAATGCGCCCGATACCTACATGGACAAGATCGCCATCGGCCCCGGTTATCCCGAGGGGCTGATCGATCTCGACGCCGAACCCGCCGCCAACATCGGCGCCGTCGCCCGGGCCAAGGGCGTCAGCCCAAAAGACGTTACCGTGCTGGTGATGGACCGGCCGCGCCATGAGGCGCTGATTGCCAAGATCCGCAAGGCCGGCGCCAGGGTGAAATTGATCACCGATGGTGACGTGGCCGGCGTGATCGAGACTACGAACCCGGCCACCGGGGTGGACATCTATATCGGCATCGGCGGCGCGCCGGAAGGCGTGCTGGCGGCGGCGGCGTTGCGTTGCGTGGGCGGCCAGATGCAGGGTCGGCTGGTGTTCCGTAACGACAATGAAAAGGCGCGCGCCGCCAAATGGGGCGTCACCGACCTCAACCGCAAATATGGACTGATGGACCTGGTAGCGGGCGACGTGGTGTTCTCCGCCACCGGGGTCACCGACGGCTCGATGCTGCGCGGCGTG
>DASZQC010000288.1:0-8178 GCA_035549815.1 Dongiaceae bacterium | reverse complement strand
CCAATCACGCCTTCGCCAATCCAACCGGCGACAATTACGACGCCGCCGACGCCCGTCAGGCCTGGGATCACACGGTCGCGTTCCTGAAACTGGTGCTGGGATAGGCTGAAGCGGCCGTCGCATATTCTCCCCGAAACGGGGGAGGGGACTCCACCGAGCTCTTGATTGCCATATGCGATTGCCGGTGACCCGCCTCACTCCGCCACGGCGCGGGTGAGCTCCAGGAAGGCCGGGCCGAACTGGGCCAGTTTGCGCGAACCGACGCCGCTGATCTCGGCCATCTGGTCGAGCGAGGTGGGGCGCCGGCGCGCCATCTCGATCAAGGTGGCGTCCGGGAACACCACATAGGCCGGCACCTGCCGCGCGCGGGCAAGGTTCAGGCGCAGTTCCTTCAGGCGCGAGAGTAACGCGCCATCGACGTCGCCAAGCTGCTCGTTCGCGGCGGCGCGGCGCGCGGCGCGCTTGGAAATCTTGCCCGGCTCGCGGAAGGCGAAGGTGGCCTCGCCTTTCAGGATGGCGCGGCCGCGCTCGGTGATCTCCAGGCAACCGTATTTGGCGACGTTGATGGCGATCTGGCCGCCGGCCACCGCCTGGCGCACCACCGACTGCCAATAGGTCTTGGGAAATTCCTTGCCCACGCCATAGGTCGGCAGATTCTCGTGGCCTCGGGCGCGGATCTTGTCGGTGTCGGCGCCCAGCAACACGTCGATGACATGGCCGGCGCCGAAGGCCTGGCCGGTGCGATGGATGGCGGAGAGCAGCATCTGCGCTTGCCGCGTCGCGTCGATGGTCACCGGCGGGTTCAGGCAATTATCGCAGTTGCCGCAGGGCTGCGTGTCCTCGTCGAAATAGCCGAGCAGCGAGACGCGGCGGCATTGCGTCGCCTCGCAATAGGCGATGAGCGAATCCAGCCGCTTGCGCTCGCGCAATTTGTGCTCTTCGTCGGTGCCGTCCTCCTCGATGAACATGCGGCGCATGCGCATGTCGTCGAGGCCGTAGAGCAGCAGTGTCTCCGCCGGTTCGCCGTCGCGCCCCGCACGCCCGATCTCCTGGTAATAGGCCTCCATGCTGCCCGGCAGGTTCAAATGGCAGACGTAGCGGATGTCCGGCTTGTCGATGCCCATGCCGAAGGCGATGGTCGCCACCATGACCACCGCATTCTCGCTCATGAAGCGGTCCTGGTTGCGCTTGCGCAAGTTCGCCTCTTGCCCCGCATGATAGGGAATGGCGTTGAAGCCGTGCTCGAGCAGGAAGTCCGCCACCTCGTCGGTGAATTTGCGCGACAGGCAATAGACGATGCCGGACTGGCCCTTCTTGTCGGCGAGGAAGGCCAGCAATTGCTTCGACCAATGCGTCTTCTGCGCGACGCCGAGGCGGAGATTCGGCCGGTCGAAGCCATGGACGATGACCTTGCCATTGCCCTTGAAGAGTTTCGCCGCGATATCGGCGCGCGTCGCCTTGTCGGCGGTGGCGGTGAAGGCGGCAATGCGCGCCCCGGGGAACAGGCTGGAAAGCCGCGTGAGCTGCTCGTACTCAGGGCGGAAGCTCGGCCCCCATTTGGAGATGCAATGCGCCTCGTCGACGACGAACAGCGCGGGATCGAGCCGGTCGATGGCGGCCAGCATGTTGTCCAGCATTAGCCGCTCGGGCGAAAGGTACAGCAGCCTGGTCTTGCCCGACGTCACCTTGCGCCATTCCGCCACCTGCACTTCGCGCGGCTGGCCGGAATGGATCGCGGCGGCTTCCACGCCGTCGGCCCGCAACCCGGCGACCTGGTCATCCATCAGGGCCGTCAGCGGCGACACGACGATGGTTGGTCGGTCGAAGATCAGCGCCGGGATCTGGTAGCACAAAGACTTGCCCGAGCCGGTCGGCATCACCGCCAGCAGGTTTTCGCCCTTGAGGATGAGATCGACGATCTCCTCCTGCCCCGGGCGGAACGAGGTGTAGCCGAAAACATCGTGCAGAATCTGGGCGGGCGAACTCATGGGCCGACACTAGCCGATTCGTTCGCCACCCGTCATCACAAGGTGAGACCGGCCGCTCGCTACGGAATCAGCACCATGCGGCCATCGACCTTGCCGTGCTCCAGGTCGTGGAACACCTGATTGATGCGCTCCAGGGGCCCCTTCTTGAAATGCACCTTGACCTTGCCCTCGGCGGCGAAGGCCAGGGCCTCATCGAGGTCCTTGCGCGTACCGACGATGGAACCGCGCAGGGTGATGCGCTTCAGCACCACGTCGAAGATCGGCGTGGCGAAGGAACCCGGGGGCAGACCGGTCAGGCTGATGGTGCCTTTGCGCCGCACCAGTTGCAGCGCCTGGTCGAAGGCGGGGACTGAAACGGCGGTCACCAGCACGCCATGCGCGCCGCCGCCGGTCGCCTTCACCACCTGGGCGGCTGCATCCGCCGCACGGGCGTCGATCGCCACGTCGGCGCCCAACTCGCGCGCCAAGGCGAGCTTGTCCGCGGCGACGTCGAGCGCCGCGACATGCAGGCCCATCGCCTTCGCATATTGCACGGCGACATGGCCCAGGCCACCGATGCCGGAGATGGCGACCCATTCGCCAGGCTTCGTGTCGGTTTCCTTCAGCCCCTTATAGGTGGTGACGCCCGCGCACAGGATCGGCGCGACGGCGGCGAAATCGACATTGGCCGGCAGGCGTCCGACATAGTCGGCATTGCCGATCGCGTATTCGGCGAAGCTGCCATTCACCGTATAGCCGCTCATATGCTGGCTCTCGCACAAAGTCTCCCAACCGGTGGTGCAATATTCGCAACGCCCGCAGGCATCGTGCAGCCAGGCGACGCCGACCGCGTCGCCTTCCTTCAGGTGATGCACTCCGGCGCCCACCGCGGTCACCACGCCGGCGCCCTCATGGCCCGGCACGAAAGGCGGCGTCGGCTTCACCGGCCAATCGCCGTTGGCCGCGTGCAGGTCGGTGTGGCACACGCCGGTCGCCATGATCTTCACCAGCACTTCGCCGGGACCCGGCGTCGGCACCGGCAAATCCTCGATGACCAGCGGTTGGCGGAATGCCCGCACCACGGCGGCTTTCATCGTCTTTGCCATGATCACTCCCTTTACCGAAGTCGCCTGCGACCCACACCACCGTCATGCAGCTCGAATTGCGCCTTGCGGCGGTGGCACATGGCGTAATCCTTGCCCACGAATATCAGCAGATGACGCAACGTCCTTGATCTGGATCATTGTCGCCGGTCTGGGGAACGGGTGCTGTCTTGCGTATCGGCACAGGAAAATGCGCCGATGTTGTTAGTCGTGACAGATGTGTGAAGATTTGCTCTTAGAGGATGCCGTGACGCCGAAAGACATTGTCGTTTTCATCGAGGAAGAGGCCGGGCGCGCCGGCCGGCTGGCCTTCGCCGCCGCGCTGGCGAAGAAATGGGGCGCCCATCTGATCGCCACCTTCGTGGCCGACCGGCTCGATCTCCAGCCCTTCAACAGCTTCGCCATCGGCGCGGGGCTCGAGCATCTGCTGCAATCCTATCGCGACAGCAACCAGGAAGCGGAGGCGCAGGCCAGGAAGATTTTCGAGCGCCTGGTGGTGGATTGCCAGATCGCTGGCGAATGGCGCTATTCCGAGAACGAGGTCGGAGAGCCGCTCATGCTGCATGCGCGCCACGCCAGCCTGGCGATCGTCGGCCCGCCTTCGGTCCGCACCGGGGCGACGACGACGCTGAGCCTGTCGGAGGATGTGATCTTCGCTTCCGGCCGTCCGTCCTTGCTGCTGCCGACCGACTGGCCGGCGGACCGGATCGGCCGGCGCATCGTCGTCGGCTGGAACGGCAGCCGCGAAGCGGCGCGGGCGATCGCCGACGCGATGCCGTTCCTGATCGCGGCCGAGCAGGTGCAGGTGATCGTGGTCGCGGAAGACAAGGCCAGCGGTTTGCTGGGCGCGGATCCGGGCGCCGACATCACTCGGCACCTCGCCCGCCACAATGTTCCCGTGGCGCTGGAGCAGTGCCGCGAGGGCGATGCCGGCGCCATCCTGCTGGACCGGGCGCGGCGCCTCGATGCCGATCTACTGGTGATGGGCGCCTATGGCCAGTCGCGGATCAGCGAGTTCGTCTTCGGCGGCGCCACCCGCACGGTGCTCGGCGCCGCGTCGGTCCCGATCTTGCTGTCGCGATAGAAAGCCGCTGGGGCGAGCGGCCGGCGCCCGCCAAGTCTAATGCGCCGCGACCCAGCGGCGGGCGGCGTGGCGGCCTTTCGGACCGGAATCTTCCTCGAACAAGGCGGCGAGCTGTTCCAGCACGGTGCCGCCGAGCTGTTCGGCGTCGACGATGGTGACGGCACGGCGATAGTAGCGCGTCACGTCGTGGCCGATGCCGATGGCGAGCAGCTCGATGTTGGAGCGCGTCTCGATCCAGTCGATGACCTCGCGCAGATGCTGCTCCAGGTAATTGCCGGGATTGACCGAGAGCGTTGAATCGTCGACTGGCGCGCCGTCGGAGATGACCATCAGGATGCGGCGCTGCTCGCTGCGCTGGATCAGGCGGTTATGCGCCCAGAGCAGCGCCTCGCCGTCGATATTCTCTTTCAGGATGCCTTCGCGCAGCATCAGGCCGAGATTCTTGCGCGCGCGGCGCCACGGGGCGTCGGCCTGCTTGTAGACGATGTGGCGCAGGTCATTGAGGCGGCCCGGATTGGCCGGCTTTCCGGCATTGATCCAGGCCTCGCGCGACTGGCCGCCCTTCCACATGCGCGTGGTGAAGCCGAGGATTTCCACCTTCACGCCGCAGCGCTCCAGCGTGCGCGCCAGGATATCGCCGGTCATGGCGGCGACGGTGATCGGCCGGCCGCGCATGGAACCGGAATTGTCGATCAGGAGGGTCACCACCGTGTCGCGGAACTCTGTATCCGTCTCGCGCTTGTAGGAGAGCGGCAGTTCCGGGTTGGCGATGATGCGGGGCAGGCGCTTGCTGTCGAGCAGGCCTTCCTCCAGGTCGAAGACCCAGGAACGATTCTGCTTGGCGAGCAGGCGGCGCTGCAAACGGTTGGCGAGCTTCGCCACCACGGTCTGCAGGCTGATCAATTGCTGGTCCAGCAGCGCGCGCAGGCGCGTCAGCTCGTCCGGGTCGCACAATTCGTGCGCCTCGACCACTTCGTCATACTGCGTGGTGAAGCTCTTATAGGCCGGCTCGTTGCGGCGCTTGTGGATCGGCTCGTCGTTGCGGCGGCCGGGATTGCCCGGCTGTTCCTCGCCGCCCTGGGCCGGCATCTCCATTTCCTGCTCGCCCGAATCCATCTCCTGGGCGTCGGCCTCGGCTTCCTGCTGCGCATCCATCTGCGCGTCGGTCTCCGATTGCTGCTGCTTGCCGCTCTTCTGCTGCGGTTGCTGCTGCTTGTTCGGGTCCTGCTGGTCCTGGTCGTCGTTCTCGTCGCGCTCGCTCTCCAGCTCTTCGTCGGTCTGCTCCAGTTCCATGTCGGAGAGCAGGCGCCGCACCGCCTTGGCGAAGGCGCGCTGGCTGTCGAGCTTGTCGCGCAGGTCGGAGATGTCCTCGATCACCTTCTGGGTGAAATCGCTGCGCCAGGCATTGACCATGGCCTGCGCCGATTCCGGCACCGGCTCGCCGGTCACCGCCTCGCGCACCATCAGGCGCAGCACTTCCGGCAGATTGGCGTCCTCGCGCGAGACGATGCGCGAATAGCCTTTCACCCGGCACTGTTCCTCCAGCGCCGCGCGCAAATTCTGCTTCACGCCATTCATCCGTCGCGCGCCCAGGGCTTCGCAGCGCGCCTGCTCCACGGCGTTGAACACGTCGCGGGCCATCGGCGATTTCGGGCATTCGCGCGCATGCACCTTGGCATTGTGGTGCCGCAGCTTCAGGGCGATGGCGTCGGCCTCGCCGCGCGTCTGGGCGACCTCGGCCTGCGGCAGGCTCTTGGAGGGTAGCGGCAGACGCGCCTCGCTGCCCAGCAAGGCGGCCGGGCCGGGGGCGAAGCTCGCCTGCAGGTCGGCACGGTTGGAGATCGCGCGCATCGCGGCCCCCGTCGCGCGGCGGAACTCCTCGACTGGATTGCCCGGTTTGTTGCTCATGACCTGCTAGATATCAACGTCATGCCAGGGCTTGGCCCTGGCATCCACGAGTTTCGATGCGCAATACCGGATCGGTGGAAACAAACTCGTGGACCCCAGGGCCAAGCCCTGGGGTGACGCAGAGTTATTGTCGCCGTTCGATCTGCTCACGACCCGCTCAAGCCAACTGCACCTTGCCGGCGCTGTCCTTCAGGTCGGTGCCGAAGCAGCGCTGGAAATATTCCGCGACCACCGGCCGCTCCAGCTCGTCGCACTTGTTGAGGAACGAGACGCGGAAGGCGAAGCCGACATCCTTGAAGATGCGCGCATTCTCCGCCCAGGTGATGACCGTGCGCGGGCTCATGACGGTGGAGATGTCGCCGTTGATGAAGCCGGCGCGGGTCAGCTCGGCGCAGGAGACCATCGACTTGATGGTCTTGCGGCCCGCCTCGTTGTCGTAGGTCGGCGACTTGGACAGCACGATGCCGACCTCGTCCTCATGCGGCAGGTAGTTCAGCGTCGCGACGATGTTCCAGCGGTCCATCTGGCCCTGGTTGATCTGCTGCGTGCCGTGATAGAGACCGGTCGTGTCGCCCAGGCCCACCGTGTTCGAGGTCGCGAACAGGCGGAAGGCCGGATGCGGGCGGATGACGCGGTTCTGGTCCAAGAGGGTCAGCTTGCCCTCGACCTCCAGCACGCGCTGGATCACGAACATCACGTCGGGACGGCCGGCGTCGTATTCGTCGAACACCAGAGCGGTCGGGTGCTGTAGCGCCCAGGGCAGCAGGCCCTCGCGGAACTCGGTCACCTGCTTGCCGTCCTTCAGCACGATCGCGTCCTTGCCGATGAGATCGATGCGGCTGATATGGCTGTCGAGGTTGATGCGGATGCAGGGCCAGTTGAGCCGGGCCGCGACCTGCTCGATGTGGGTCGACTTGCCGGTGCCGTGATAGCCCTGGATCATGACGCGGCGGTTATGCGCAAAGCCCGCCAGGATCGCCATCGTGGTGTCGTGGTCGAAGCGATAGGCCTCGTCGATATCCGGCACGTATTCGCCGCGCTGGCTGAAGGCCGGGACCTGCATGTCAGACTCGAGCCCGAACTGCTGGCGCACCGAAATGGTGATGTCCGGCAGGGTCGCTTTGTCGTACTGCGTGCCGTTCTTGGCGGCGGTCTGGGTTTGCAAAGCCATCGGGTTGATTCCAACTCAGCTAATTGGGCAATGTCGCAGGGATTTCAAGGGGTTGATCGCGGAGCGCGGCACCCAGGCCCTTGACGGACAAGGGTTTTAAAGGCTTTGCCCGCACCTGACCAGGGGTCTGGCGGGAGAGCCGGGTTGCGAAAAGCTGGGGGGTGGAGGGGCGCCGGGAGGCCGGCACCCCCGCAGGTTCCTGGCGCGCGTTACTGCGCGATCTCGTACGGGACGACGATCTTGTCCTGATGCGCGAAGACCAGGCACGGCGCGCCGCCGTTGCGGTTCGAGCATTCGCGGATCGCATCCGCCTCGTGCAGCGTGCCGACATCGCAGAATGTATCGGGACAACCGGTGATGCCCCAGCCGCGGCCGTCCTTGGTGACCGCGAAATAGCCGTCGCCGACCGGATGGGTGTAGCTCTTCGGCATGACCCATTGCTTGTAGTTGATATAGGCGTTGTAGGTCGCCTTGCTGATGACGACCTTCTCGCCGCTGGCGAGGGTTGCAGTCGGGGCCGGCGGCTTGTTCGAGGCGCAGCCGGCAAGCAGGACGGCAAGGAACAGGGCGGCGAAGGCAGAAGCGATCATACGCATAATGATGTCCCCTTTGTTGGACGGCCCGATCGGCTGAGGTTTCAGGCAAGATCCAAGTCAGCTTTAATACACGGCGGCGCGCTTAAAAGCGAGCCGCGATGACAATCCGGCCAGGCCGGCCAACCCCATGGATTGCAATACATTCCCGCCCGTGGCATTGCTGGCCGCATGGGGGTTAGGAACCGTTTCGGGGCGCGTCTTGCCGGCCGGGTGCTGCTGATCGTCGCGGTCGGCGCGCCGGTGCTGGCGGGTGCCGGCCGGGCGATGGCCGATGACAGCGATCTCTGTCTCGACGAGATCGCCAAGCAGGAAGCCAGGTACGGGATGCCCGCCGGCATCCTGAAGGCGA
>DASZQC010000287.1:0-11930 GCA_035549815.1 Dongiaceae bacterium | reverse complement strand
GGTAAAGGCGCCCTGCGCATCGGTCGTGCCGTCGCCGAACGGAATGCGGACCGGATCGACCTCTTCCTCCTCCAATCCGAAGCGGTAGCCCTCGAACGCCGGGAATGGGTCGGCGTCGGGCGCCACCACCACGTCCGACTTCACCTTCAGATCGGCCGCCGGCGCGCCATAGAGGAACTTGGCCTCGCCCGCGATCTGCAGGGTGCGGCCCGGCGCGATGGTCTCGGCCGATGGCGTCAGCTTGGTCTCGATCCGCGCCGGCACCACATCCTCGACCAGGAAAGTCTCGCTGGCGATGGCGGGACCGGCCGGGTCGACATAGGCCTCGATCGTCCATTGGCCGGTGCGGGCGGATTCGGCGACGGCGATGTCCTGCACGAAGCCGCCCACTGTCCCTTGCAGATTGTCGAAGCGTTGCGCCTCGACACCGTCCGGCCGCAACAGGCGCAGGCTGATCGGCGTATCGGCGACCGCGCCACCGGACCAGTCGCGCAGCAGGGCGCCCAGATGCACCGTCTCGCCCGGGCGATAGACGCCGCGATCGGTGTAGATGAAGACGTCCATGTTGGCCGGCGCCACCCGCCCGCCGACGCCGCGGTCGCTCAGGTCATAGGCGGCGCGAGTCAGATCCAGGAAGCTGAAATCGCCATCCTTGCGGAAGGCGTTGATCGCCGTCGCGGTGCGGCCGTCCTTGCCGCGCAGCAGGCCGGGATCGAAATGCGCCAGGCCCTCGCGGTCGGTGAAGCTCTCCGCCAGCACCTCGTTGTTGCGCGCCAGCAATTGCACACGCACACGATTCAGCGGCAGCGCGGTTTCCAGCGAGCGCGCGAAGACGTTCAGCCCATCCTCGCCCGACATGGTGCTGAGGCCAAGGTCGGAGATCACCAGCCACTGGGTGGCGTAGATGTCCCAATATTCGTTGGCCTGCTGCTCGGTCTCGTCGCGGTTCGCCTGGCGCGCCATCAGCAGATAGACGCCCGGCTTGATCTCCGGGACCATCTCGGTGACGGGGATGGAGGTGAGGATGCGGCGGTTGCGCTCGCCCTCGATCGGCATGGTGCCGCGCCAGATCTCCTCGCCCGTCTCGGAGGCGATGCGCGTGCTGTCCCAGTTGTAGAGATTGGTCAAGAAGCTGCCGCGGTTGATCTCGTTCACCAGGTTGCGGTCATTGATGCGCAGCAGCTTCAGCCGGGTGAAGTCGACATTCACCGTGGTCAGCGGCACGCCGGTGGAGCCGATCTTGGGCAGCACGTAGGCCTGCTTGGCGAAGCCGACGCTGGGCGCGCGGTCGCCGATGTCGAGATTGACGCTCTTGTCCTCCTGCAGCGCGCCGATCTCCGCCGGCAGGCCGCTCTTCAGCGTGACCTCGTACGAACGGCCATATTCCAGGCCGTCGAAGCACAGGCGGCGATCGATGGCGCGATAGGCCACCTGCGCGTCCGGCGAAATGCGCACGTAATCGTCATAGGCCAGTTGCCGTGTGCCCATGATCTTGCGGTCGAACACGATGCAGGCATCGGGCGCATCGCCCTCGGTACCGATCTCCGTGGTCGCGACCTGGAACGGGATGGTACGACTGAGGCGCTTATAGGCTTCGCGCGCGTCGGCGTTCTGTGCCAGCGACACCGCCTGGTCGTAGGCGTCGAGCGCGTCGTTGGGGCGCTTGATCAGCTCCAGCGCCTTGCCAAGCAACAGAAAGGCCTCGGCCTTGGCGCTTGAATCTGGAGCATATTCGGTCGCGAGATACGCGACATAGGCGGCGTCGAGCCCTTTGCCCAGCTTGCTCTTGATGTCATAGAGGCTGCGCCACAGCTCGAAATTCTCGTAGCCCGCCGGCACCATGCTCTCGGCCAGGGTCTCCGCCGCCACCTGGTCCTCGCCCGCCATCGCCGCGTCGAGGTCGGCGCGCAACTGCTCGTAATAGCCGCTCGCCGCCGGCACGCCATAGAGGCGGTTGCGGTACTCGTACGCGGCGGAGCCGAGCTCCTCCAAATCGGCGGCGGCCAGCCCCGGCAGCGCCACGGTGAAGAACACGCAGAGCAGGCAGAAAAAACGACGCATGACGGCGGTCATGGTTCGGAAACTCCAAGGAAATATGCGGAAAGCGGGTTCACGCGGGCACTAGACCAGATGGCGCGCTGGTTCTCAATCCTGCGCCGATGACAGAAGCGCGGACCGGATCGCGGCATGGTGATATTGCCCTTTGACTTTGACGTTTTTTGGGCGGAAACAGGCCCGGACCATAAAAACAAGCCGCGCGCCGCCCCGCCAGTGACAAACATCACCGACTCATCCGGAAAAGATCGGCCGCCCCTGGTCTGGCTGCTGTTCGGCGAACGGCGCGGCGACAATGCCCAGGTGCAGGCGCTGGCCCGGATGCTGGGCTGGCCGTACCAAATCAAGCAGCTCCGCTGGGTCGCCGATTATGACGTCGACCCGCGCGAGGCCGGGATCTCGCTGGCCGGCCTGGACCGGGCGGCGAGCGATTCGCTGGAGGGGCCGTGGCCGGACATCGTCATCGGCATCGGCTTCCGCTCCGCGCCCGTCTCGCGCTGGATCCAGCAGCAGGGCGGCGGCAAGGCATTGAACATCCGGTTGGGTCGCCCGCGCACCGAGCTCGCGCCTTACGACCTCGTCATCACTACGCCGCAATACGGCCTGCCGCCCGCCGCCAATGTGCGCGAGGTGCCGCTGCCCCTGGTGACGATCGACGAAACGCAACTCGCGAGTACACGCGCGCGCTGGCTGCCGAAGCTCGCGGGCCTGCCGCGGCCCTGGACCACCGTGTTGCTCGGCGGTCCGACTCAGCACATGGCCTTCGACGATCAGGTAGCGGCGGAGATCGCGGCGAAGCTGCAAGCCTTCGCCGAGAAATCCGGCGGCGCCCTGCTCATCACCACCAGTCCGCGCTCGCCGGAAAACCTGCCCGGCATCCTGAGCCGGACCATCATCGCGCCGCATTTCCTGCACGCCTGGAAGGCGGATGCCGACAATCCATATCTGGCCCTGCTTGCAGAAGCCGACCGGGTGGTGGTGACGGCCGACAGCATGTCCATGGCGGCCGACGTCGCCGCCTTCGGCAAGCCGCTGCTGATCTATGAACTGCCTTGGCTGGGCCGTTCGAAGAAGCCGGGGCTGGTTGCCGGTATCAAGCGCCATGTCCGCGAGCGGCGGGAACGGCGCGGCATGGCCGGCCTGCCGTCCGACCCGCTGGACAGCTTCTATGACCTGCTGACGCGCATGGGCCGGGCCCGGCCCCGGCGCAACGCCCTGGAATTCACCAAGCGGGTCTATGAGGCCGGCATCGCCCGCCCCTTTGATCCGGCCGGTATCGACCCCACATGGAAGCCGGCACCCGCCGCCCGCGCCGCCCAGCAGCGCGTGGTGGAGGAGATTCGCACCCTGTGGCGGGCCCGGCAAGGCCGCTAGAGCCGGGAAACCGCCGGTTGGTCCCTCCCCGCGGTTGTTCCCCCGGTTGTTCCCTGGGGAGGGGCGTGTTATAGGCCCGCCCGGATTTTGGAGCCCATTTTGTTGAAGTTCTCGCAATCATGATGGTTTGGATCGACGCGGCGGCGCCCGCCGCGTGCCTGAAAGTGTTCGGCCTGACCGTGACCGAGCGTCATCTGCAGGCGCTGCTGCGCCTGGAGCCAAAGCCCAGCAAGATCATCATCGACACCGGCGCCCACGATCCGGCCGACCTGAATATCCCCGCCTCCGTCACCTCACGCCTGCCGATTGCCTGGTCACGCTCGACGGCGCCGTTTGCCGTGCGCATGGGCCAGGCGCGGGCCGAGGCAGGGGCTGAGAGCCTGCTGCTCCTGGACGGTGTCGCGCTGGGCGATCAGCGACTGCACGGCCAGCTCGCCCGGTCCGATGCCAACCTGGCTGTCTTCGCCCCGGATTCGAACGAGGGCGTCGCCATGCTGTTCGTGCGCGCGGGCGGCGAGCTGCCGGCGACCGACAAGTCGGCGGACCTGATCGCGTTGGCGAAGTCGATGGTATCGAACGGCGCCGCGCGGCAACTGACGCAAGAAAGCTTCGACGGCTTCATCCGCAAGCTGCGCCGCAGCCTGCCCTTTTATCTGTTCCGCATCGGTGACGCGGCGGCGGCGGCCAAGGTTCAACGCTTCCTGTTCTGGTCGAACTACAAGGGCTCGACCGACCTGTTCACGCGCTATGTCTACCCGCCTTTGGTCTGGATCATGGTGCGGCCGCTGGCGCGGCTGCGCATCCATCCCAACCTGGTGACCCTGGTCAGCATCGCCCTCACCTTCGGCGCGGTGCCCTATTTCGCCACTGGCCAATGGGTGATCGGCTTCCTGATGGCCTATGGCATGAGCGTGCTGGATTCGGTCGACGGCAAGCTCGCGCGCCTGACCTTCACCGATTCACGGTTGGGCAATTTCCTCGACCACGGACTGGACATGGTGCATCCGCCCATCTGGTACGTGGCCTGGGCCTATGGGCTGGGCTTGGGGACCGAAGGTTGGAGTTCACCGCTCGGCTACGCGACGATCGTGATCCTGGTCTTCTATGTGCTGGACCGGCTGATCCTGAAAATCTATCCGCGCTTTTTCCAGCGCGGCTTCCACACGCATTCGAAGCTGGATGCGACGGTGCGCAGCTTCATCGCCCGCCGCAACATCAATCTGCCCTTGTTCCTGCTGGGCGTGCTGTTCGGCCTGGGACACGAGGCCTTCTTCCTCATCTCAGCCTGGCAGGCCGCCACCGCGGCCTATCACGGCCTGCGTACCTTCTGGATCCTGGTGGTGCAAAAAGCCCATCGCAACCCGCGGGCCAAGCCCGCCCACGTCGCCGCCGACCTCGATTAACCGGCGCCCTACCGCATCTCGAACAGTTCTTGATGAAAGGCGCCGTGCGCCAGGCCGTGCGCCCGGAAATCGGCGAGCAGCGCCGCACCAAAGCGCGGCGGCCCACAGAACCAGATACTGGCGGACGCCCAATCCGGCACCGCCTTGCGGATATCCGCGGCGGTCAGGAGCCCGTCGCGCGGACTGACAAGAACGTGCAGTCGAACCCCTGCAGCCTCCGCATCCGCCGCCAGCTTGCCGAGCGCCACCTCCGAGATATCCGCGGTGGGATGGAACAGGTCGACGGGCCGTTCGGACGGATCTCGCGCCAGGTGCTTCATGCGGGCAACAAAGGGCGTGATGCCGATGCCGGCACCGACCCAGATCTGGCGCGGCCGACCATCGTCGAAATCGAAACAGCCATAGGGCCCCTCCACCGTGACGTCCATGCCGGGCTTTAGCCGTTCGCGCAGCCGGCCGGTGTGGTCGCCGAGGGCCTTGGTGATGAAGGTGACGTGCGGGTCTTCGGCGTGCCAGGCCGAGGCGATGGTGTAGGGATGGGCGCCTTCCTTGCGGTCGGACTGGACGAAGGCGAATTGCCCGGCCTTATGTCCGGGCCAGCCGTGCTGCAGGCGGACCCTTGTCTCCAGCACCCGCAGCTCCGGATATTCGATGATCGATTCGATCGCGCCGGCAACCTTGCGTCCCCTGCCGATGCGGCCGGCCAATGCCAGCAGCGCCGCCACCGTCCCCGCCACCAGCAAAGCAGCGAGCAACCATCCGACCGGCTGCGACCAATAAGCGGCCTCGACCAAAACCGCCGCGTGATAGACCAGGACCAGATAGGCGACCGAGATCCAGCGATGCGTCTTGACGAACAGATGGTAGGGAAACCGCTTCCAAAGCGCGAGCGCAATGAGAAGCACGATTGCATAGAACGCCCATTCGCCGAGATTCTCGGCCAGTCCGCGCTGCCCCTGCAACCATTCGCCGACACCCGCCGGCTCCGGGCCGGGCCCCTGACCTTGTCCGCCGCCACGCACCGGCCGCGCCAGCCAGCCCCAACCCACCATCCACTTGGTGCCCTGTGCCCACCACCAATGCAGGACCGCCACCGCCAGCACGGCGATGCCGAGCCACTTGTGCAGCCGATACATCTTGTCGAGCCCGCGGAGATGCGGCTCAATCCATCTAGGTCGCAGCGCGAGAATGGTCGCCACGCTCATCGCGCTGATGGCAACGACGCCCGTGAGTTGCACGAAGACAGCGCGAAACGTGAAATAGGTGAATGGATCTGGGATCAAGCTGTCGGCAAACAGCCACAGCGCGATCGGCACCACGATAAACGCGGCGAAAGCCAGTTTAATGCGTTTCATGGCCTGGCGACTGCCCCGATCCCATGACGGGCCGGCGGGCGCGGCTGACGCGTGGGTCTTGTAACTAATATCTGTCGTCGCCCAGCGCCAGGTCGACTTCGTCGGCGTACCAGAATCTCTGCAGCCGGTTGAGTTGCTTCGGCTCGAAGGCCTTGATCGGCAGCTCGGCGATGAAGTTGATGTAGCGCCGCGGCACCTGGGTCAGGTCCCGCGGGCTGACGCCATGCACCGCCTGCGCGGAGTTGACGAAGCAGAGATAGGAGTTGGCGCGGTAGGCCACCGTCTTCACCAATTCCACGTCGCGGTTCAGGGTGCGGTGCTTGACGAAGCGCGGCTCGCGCCGCCAATCGTAGATGTCGAGATCGCCGCCGGTACTGTCGTCGGCGGGGTCGCGCATATAGAACAGGGCCGAGAAGATCTTGTCGCACAGATCGATATGCGGCGTCTTCACCGTGCTCTTCTTGGTCACCGGCGTGTTCATGACGAACTGGCAGTCGAGGCGCACCTCCGCCTCGCCGGTGAAGCCGCGCGGCATCACCCGCCAATCCTCATAGGCGCGGCCGATGCGCTCTTCCAGGCCCGGAAACTCGCGGCGGAAATGCGGCGCGAACAGGCGGGTGACGTCGCGCCAATAATCCGCCGAGGTATGGTATTCGAAGAACTCGCGCCACAGGGCGGAGATTCGGCGGTCGCCCAGCACCTGCTTGACCGTCATGCGCACGGCTTCGTTGGAGCCCACCTCGGCACGGCCATTGACGATCATGTCGAGCGACGGGAACCCGGCAGCCAACTCCTCGTAAAGCGGCCTCGCGACCACGTCGGCGCAGGTGTAATGCGCATAGGGCTCGGTCACCACGTCACGGGTAGCGACGTTCGACAGCAGTTTCGGTGTCCGCGACTGCACGGCGGCAGCAAGCATCTCGTTCTCCGGCGGCGTAACATGGTTCATCTCGGCGTCCATGCTAGCCATGTGCAATTACCTCGCGCAGGTCGCGCGTTGACGCTGCGGCGTTCGGCCGCGAATGCTCAAGCCGCGGCGCGCGAGCAAAGTTCCAGCGCATCGTGGCGCACGTGATTGGCGGACATTTCGCGCCGCACCAAATCCTCCGTCACCAGGCCCTTTTCCAGGCATTCCGCCAGCAGTCCGAAGAACAGCCGCTCCTGGTTCGGATCGGGATGGGGATCATAGGTGTCGGATTTGGCCCGCTTCGGCGCGATCAGATTCTTCAACTGCTTCAACACCGATTTCGGCTTCACCCGCACGGTGAAGTCGATCGGCAGGCCGGTCTTCCACGGCTGAGTACGGCGATAGGTCGTGTGCAGGATCTTGGTGTTGGGGCCGAGATGGTCGAAATCGTTCCACTCGTTCTCGAGCAGGCCGACCGCCTCGTCCGGCTCGTATTCCAGCTTGATCCATTTCAGGTAATCGACCTTGAAGGCGAACAGGTCGTTGAAGGTGCGCTCGGCATCCCAATGGGTCAGCTTCGCATTCTCCATCAGCATGACGCTGGAAGCGCGATAGGCCGGCATCTCCTTCAGCGGCGGCCGGATGCGGCACATCACGGACTTGCCCTGCATGTCGCGGCTGAGCAGGTCCCACACGTCGCCGACGGCGAAGCAATCCGGGTCGATGACCACGGAGCGCCCGTCGTAATTCATCAGCTTGGGCGGCGCGAAACGCAGCGGGGTGAAGGACTGCAAATCGTCGCGCTTCCAGACCCGGTGCTCCAGGCCGCGCAGGAACTTCTGTCCCTCGCGCGCGTGCAGCCAGGGAAAGTCGTTGTAGTGCAGCAGCTCGACCTCGAACCGCTCCGCATGACGGCTGTTGCGCTTCAGCGCATAGGCCGCCACCAGGGCGCCGAGATACTGCTCGTCGTTGGTCTGGATGAAAACTCGGTATTGCATGCGCCCTCAAGCCGGCTGCGAGCGATTCCTAAGTATGACACAATAAAGGATAACCTGACGGGCCAGCAATCGAGCCTAAGGCCCTGCGCGGTTTTGCCGCAAATTACCCAAAGTTTCAAGCCCTTAGCTTCTTAGGTTGGAGTTGACAGGCCGGGATGCTATCTAGCGCGCTTTCCCGTGCCGGAAACGCGCGCGCGACGATTCCAAGTGCGCTGGTCCGGGACCAACCGAGCGACGATGACCAGCTCCCACCACCAATCCTCCCCTCTCGTCAGCGCCGTCAAACTGATCCGCCGGCATGGCTTCGCGCGGCAGATCCCGCTGATCCTGGGCATGATGGTGGTCGGCGCGCTGGAAGGCGTCAGCATCGCCGCCTTGTTCCCCATCCTCGCCATCGTCACCAACGCCTCCGCCACGCCGAGCCGGCTGCAGACGATGGTCGAGAACGGGTTGGACTTCCTGCATCTGCCGCCCAGCCTGCCGATCCTCTGCTTGGTCATGCTGATCTGCATCTGGGGCAAGGCCATCATCAATCTGTGGGTTTCCCGCCGGCTGGGCACGGTCGGCGCCGACATCGCCCGAGATATGCGCCGGCAATTGCTGCAGGCCCTGGTCAACGCCCAATGGTCCTATTTCACCTTGCAGCCGGTCGGCCGCTTCGTCGCCGCCGCGACGACCGAGGCCAATTGGGCCTCCTTCGCCTTCCGCACCGCCTTGCAGGTGGTGGAGCAGGCGATCCGCACCGTCGTCTTCTGTTCGCTGGCCCTGCTCATGGGCTGGCAGATCGCGGCCGTTTCCATCGTCATGGGCGTGCTGATGGGCCTGTCGCTGCGCACCCTGACCCGCGCCGCACGGCTGGCCGGGCGCGAGCGGCAGCAGGCGATGCGCAGCCTGGTGACGGAACTGAACGACATCCTGGTCGGTTTCAAGCCGCTGAAGGCGATGAACCGGCACGCCAGCCTGATCGGCGAGATGATCAAAGAGACCAAGCGGATGCGCAAAGCCGTCTACGGCCTGGTCACGACGGAGACCTTCTCGCTCAACCTGCCGGACGTGATCCAGACCTACCTGCTGGCGGGGGGCGCCTATCTGGCGGCGCGCATTCTGGGCTCGCCGGTCGATGCGATCATCGTCGCCGGCGTGCTGTCCTTCGCCCTGATGACCAACATCGCCCGGCTGCGCCGCGTGATGACCCAGCTTGCGCAGGCCGACAGCACCTATTGGACACTCAGCGACACGATCGAGGATGTCGAGAAAGCCGCGGAGCGCTTGGAGGGAACTCGCGCACCGACCCTGGAGCGCGGCTGCGAATTGAGCCATGTCGGCTTCTCCTACGGCCGCGGGCCGGTGCTGAAGGATGTGACGCTGCAGGTCCCGGCCGGCGGCATCACCACGCTGATCGGACAGTCCGGCTCCGGCAAGACCACGATCGCCGACCTGATCCTCGGCCTCTATTCCGCCGACAGTGGCGCGGTCACCATCGACGGCATCGATATCCGCGACATCGACATCGCCAAATGGCGGTCGATGATCGGCTATGTGGCCCAGGAGATCATCCTGTTCAACGACACGATCCGCGCCAACGTCGTGCTGGGCGACGCGACCTTGGACGACGAGCGCGTCTACGAAGCGCTGCGCGCCGCGGGCCTTGGTGACGTCCTGCAGCATTTGCCCGATGGTCTCGACACCAAGGTGGGCGAGCGCGGCTTCAAGCTGTCCGGCGGCCAGCGCCAGCGCGTGGCCCTGGCGCGCGCGCTCGTCAGCAAGCCGAAGCTGTTGATCCTGGACGAAGCGACCAGTGCCCTCGACCCGACGACCGAGGCCGAGATCTGCGAGACGGTGGCGGCGCAGGCCGGCCAGATCACCGTGCTGGCCATCACCCACCAGCCTTCCTGGGTCGGCCGCGCCGACCGCATCTACATGGTGGAGAATGGCGGCGTGCGTGAGGTCGACCCGCACGACATCCTGCGCCGCGAGGCGCACGCGCACTAAGGGCTCGCCGTCGAAGCCCCGCCAGTCACACGCGCTTTGCCCAAGATGCCACTATTGCGCTAATATGCCTCGCATCCAATGCAAGCTGTGGCGGGAACGAACGATCTCCTCGCCCCGCTTGCGACCGGCATCCTGGGGCAAGGAATGCAACATCTTCATGGGTCGCAACCGCCGCAGCGCCTCGGCGCACTTCCTCCGGACAGTGTGAAGGCTTCTCTTAGAGAGCACGCCCGCTGGGTCGACAGCGGTGGCTTCGAGGGGCATCGCCTCAATCTGGAGGGTGAAACACTCGCCAACCTGGATTTTGCGCGGGCTGACCTGCGCGACGCGATCCTGAACAACGTGGTGTTTCGCAGGCTCTCGTTGACGCGGGCCAATCTGCAACGCGCCGAACTATTGGGGTCTGTGATCCTCGATTCAGACTTACGGCATGCCGATCTTTCGAGCTGCCGGGGCTTGGTCGCCCGCTCATTCCCCGGTTGCGACCTGACCGATGCGAGAATGCCGGGTTCGCTCCGCGAATTTCCTTTGGTCGATTTGGCCGCTCAGATATCCGAGAAAATCCAAAACACGTTCTTCGCCATTCTGCTGGCCTGCCTGTTCTGCTGGCTGACCCTCGCCAGCACGACGGATGCGGGCCTGATTGCAAATGCCGGGACCGCGAAGCTGCCGTTCGTCGACGTGGAGATACCGACTGCAAGCTTTTATGTTGTCGCGCCCGCAATCCTGCTGGTCGCCCATATATACCTGCAACTGCACCTTCGACGCTTATGGGAAACGCTGGCGGAACTGCCCGCCATGTTCCCCGATGGGCAACGGCTCGATGAGCGAGGGGCGGCCTGGCTTCTCGCCAACGCGGCACGGCGGTTTGTCGCCCGTTCATCAAACCAATCACGATCGCCGGCCGCCATCGGAGCGCGACTGCCATTTGCGCTGTCTGATTGGCTCGTGCCGGTGACGCTCGGCGCTTTCCTGCTTCGGAATGTCGTCAGCCATCATGTGGGATCGATGACCATCCAAGCCATGTTGCTGAGCGCCAGCATCGTGTTCACCCTCTACTCGCGCATAAAGGTCGGTCGTGTGCTGAAGCGCCACCCTCAACGCGCGGGATCATTGTTGAGAAGCTTGTTGACCGTTGGCGTTCTGGCCGGTGCGTGGTTCCTATTGTCGGTATTCACCGTTCAATGGATTGCGCTCGCATATGACGTCCTGTCGCTCAGGGAATTTCGGCGGTCATATGCGGGGGCCGAAGGCGTGATCGAATCCTATCGCGCAACGATGTCGACCGACGATGCGCCCAGCCCCCTGGCGAAGACGGCCGCGCTCAGCCTTTCCTTTGGCGGAATGCGACTGGCGCCGGACATATCGGGCGCCCGGCTGACGGAGATACCGCCCGGATGGCAGGGAAGCGCCTACGGCGATATCTCGAAGCTCATCGCGCCCGATCTCTCCGGACGCGATCTGCGGGGCATGCGCGCCGTCGGCAGCAGCCTTCCCGGGACAAATCTCGACGGCAGTTACCTGGACGGTTCCGACTTCACGCGGGCGGATCTGCGGATGATCCGAATGGGAGTCGATAACGAACAATGGTCTGGCTGGGGGTTGCTGTCCGGCCCCGACAGTCTCGCCATTGGATATAGCAGCGGCAACAGGCAACGGACCGGCAGCCTTTCGAATGTCAACTTCACCAAAGCGGATTTGCGACTTGCGAACATAGGAGGCGCCAACCTGGAGGGCACCGACTTCCTGCTCGCTGATCTTCGCAAGGCCAGTGTCAATGCCCTCATGGCTGGCCCCGCATCGTTCATTGGCGCCGATCTCAGAGAGGCAACACTGGGAGGGGAAC
>DASZQC010000286.1:0-9424 GCA_035549815.1 Dongiaceae bacterium | reverse complement strand
TCGATCTGCGTCGCATCCAGCATCTGGTCGGCGCCGAAGCGCGGCATGTCGGAGACGCGGGTCTCTGCGTCAGCGGAACGGATGCCGTGGCGGATCGTCTGCTCGATGCTCGCCAGATCGCCGCCCCACAGCCAGCTATCGTCGGCCAGGACGGGGAAGCCGGGCGCGCCCTGGCCACCAGCGCCGTGGCAGGGCGCGCAATTCTCAGCGAAGACGGCGCGGCCGCCATTCTGGGCGAACTCGACCAGCTCGGGGTCGCTGTTGATCTGCTCCAGCGACGCGACATGGATGCGGTCCAGCCAGACCTTCTGCGCGTCGGCCGCGGCGGCGGCGTCGCGGTGATAATCGGCATGCGAGGAATAGCCGAGCAGCCCGCGGGTGTAGTTGGAGATGCCGGGCCAAGCTGGGTAGACGACCCAATAGCCGATCGACCAGACGATGGTGGTATAGAGCACATAGAGCCACCATTTCGGCAGCGGCGTGTTCAGCTCCTTCACGCCGTCCCAGACATGGCCGGTCGTCTCCGTGCCGGTAAAGGCGTCGCGTTCCTTTTGGGTCACCTTGTCACTCATGGATCTTGCCGCTCCTCTGGCTCGGCGCGAAACGGAATCTGGGCGCAGTCCTCGAAATGCCGCTTGTTGCGCGGCCGCATCGCATAGACGGCGATGCCGACGAAGATCAGCACCAGCCACACGGTCCAGATCGACCGCGCCAGCTCGGTGATTTCCTGCCAGGACATCACTGCGCTCCGTTATTGGCGAATTCCGGCCGGTAGGTGGTGAAATCCACCATGCGGCCGAGGATCTGCAGATAGGCGATCAGCGCGTCGAGCTCGGTGACTTCGCCTGGATTGCCGTCCAGGTCGCCCACCACCGCCTTCGGATAGCGCGTCTCGAGTCCGCTCACGTCCGCTTCGGGTGTCGCCTGGGCGGAAAGGTCGGCGGCCGCGTTCTCGATCATCGCTTCGTCGTACGGCACGCCGACGATGGTCAGCGTCTTCAGATGATCGGCGATGTTGCTGACATCCAGCTTGGTGTGCGCCAGGTGCGGGTAGCCGGGCATGATCGAATCCGGCACCACTTCGCGCGGGTCGACCATGTGCACCACATGCCAGTCGTTGGAATATTTGCCGCCGACGCGCGCCAGGTCCGGCCCGGTGCGCTTGGAGCCCCACTGGAACGGATGGTCGTAGATGCTCTCCGCCGCCAGGCTGTAATGGCCGTAGCGTTCCACCTCGTCACGGAACGGGCGGACCTGCTGGCTGTGGCAGACGTAGCAGCCCTCGCGCATATAGATGTTGCGCCCGGCCAGCTCCAGCGGCGAATAGGGCCTGACACCCTCGACCTTCTCGATGGTCTCGCCGATGGTGAAGAGCGGCACGATCTCCACCAGGCCGCCGATCGCCACCGTCACGATGATGCCGAGAACCAGCACCAGGGTCTTGGTCTCGAAGATTTCATGCTTGATCATGATGCCGCCCTCACGCCCGGCCCGTTGCAGTGGCGGGCAAGGCGGTCTCCTGCCGCACGTCGCCCTGGATCGTGCGCCAGACGTTGTAGACCATGATCAGCGCGCCGATCAGGAACAGCAGCCCGCCGGCGGCGCGGATCAGGTAATACGGATGCATCGCCGCCACCGTCTCCACGAAGGAATATTGCAGGAAGCCGAACTGGTCGTAAGCGCGCCACATCAGGCCCTGCATGATGCCGCTGATCCACATCGCGGTGATGTAGAGCACGATTCCGACGGTCGCGGTCCAGAAGTGCCAGCTGACCAGCCGCAGGCTATAGAGCCGCCGCTTCCACAAGGCGGGCACCAAAAAGTAGATCGCGCCGAAGGTGACGAAGGCGTTCCAGCCCAAGGCGCCCGAATGCACGTGGCCGATGGTCCAGTCGGTGTAGTGGCTGAGCGAGTTGACGGCGCGGATCGACATCACCGGCCCTTCGAAGGTCGACATGCCGTAGAAGCCGACCGACACCGCCAGGAAACGCAGGATCGGATCGGTGCGCAGCTTGTCCCACGCGCCGGACAGCGTCATCAGGCCGTTGATCATGCCGCCCCAGGAGGGCATCCACAGCATGACGGAGAAGGTCATGCCCAGCGTCTGCGCCCAATCGGGCAGGGCCGTGTAGTGCAGGTGATGCGGGCCGGCCCAGATGTAGAGGAAGATCAGCGACCAGAAATGGACGATCGACAGGCGGTAGGAATAGACCGGCCGGTTGGCCTGCTTGGGCACGAAATAGTACATCATGCCGAGGAACCCGGCAGTCAGGAAGAAGCCGACCGCATTGTGGCCGTACCACCATTGCAGCATGGCATCCTGCACGCCGGAGAAGACGGCGTAGCTCTTGGTGCCGAGGAAGGAAACCGGCACCGACATGTTGTTGCCGAGATGCAGCACGGCGACGGTGATGATGAAAGCCAGGAAGAACCAGTTCGCCACGTAGATGTGCGATTCCTTGCGCGTCATCAGCGTGCCGGCGAAGATCACCAGATAGACGACCCAAACGATGGTCAGCCACAGGTCGACATACCATTCCGGTTCGGCGTATTCGCGTGCCTCGGTGATGCCGAGCAGATAGCCCGTCGCCGCCAGCACGATGAAGAACTGGTAGCCCCAGAAGACGAACTCGGCCGGGCCGTTGCCGCCGAACAGGCGCGTCCGGCAGGTGCGCTGCACGATGTAGAAGCTGGTGCCGAGCAGGGCGTTGCCGCCGAAGGCGAAGATCGCCGCCGAGGTGTGCAAAGGCCGCAGCCGGCCGAAGGTGGTCCAGGGCAGATCCAGGTTCAACGCCGGAAAGGCGAGCTGCAGCGCGATATAGACGCCGGCGGCGAAGGCCGCCACGCCCCAGAAGATCGTGGCGATGACGAACAGCTTGACGACGCGCTCGTTATAGGCGGGCGCAACGGTGTCGGCGGTCGCGGTCATGAATGCGTCTCCGGGCTGGCGGTCGCGAGCGCGATCAGGCGGAACAGCATCAGCACGCCGAACAGCGACAGCAGCGCGCCGAAGAAGGCGAAGCCGCTATCGTCCGCATGGGCGCTGATGAACAGGCCGATGATCGCGGCAAGGCCAAGCATGATCCCGCCAAGCCACCTCTGAAGTTCAACCATCTTCTCTCTCCGAGATCCCAGAAATGTCGTTTGAAGTTGTTGCGGTCAGTCCCCGTCCGCGACCAGGTCGCGGTAAGCGTGCCAACTGGCATGGCCGATCAGCGGCATGGTGACCGCGAGGCCCAGGCACAAGGTCACCAGCCCGGCGGCGGTGAACAGAACGATGAGCGCCGCCCAGCCGATCATGACGCGCCAGTTCCTCGCCGCGGCATGCACCGAAGTGGCGATCGCCGCGGCCGCGCCGACATCGCGATCCAGCAGCATGGGAAAGGCGGTGACGCTGATGGCGAAGGACAGGACCGCGAGGATTCCGCCGACCAGCGTGCCGACGACCAGGAACGGAATGCCGTCGGTGGAAAAGAACAGGACGGTGATGAAGCGATCCCAGCTCGCCGGCTGGCTGCCGAAGAACAAGGCGAAGATCAGGGTGGCGATGCGAATCCACACCATCTGGAACAGGACCATCACCAGGCCCATGAAGGCGATCTGGCTGACATGCGGGCGCCACGCCGTCGCCACCTGTTCCAGGCGCACGGGCTCTTTGCGTTCCAGGCGGCGGCTGATCTCGTAGAAACAGATGGCGAAAGCGGGGGCCAGGAACATGAAGCCCGCCGCCAGGGGCAGCACATAGGGCAACAGGTCGACCTGCCACAGCAGGCTGATGAGGATCAGGCTGGCGGCGCTGATCATCAAACCGAAGGTGAGGCTGATGGACTTGGCGGCCAGGAAATCGCGCCAGCCGGCGCGCAGCCACAGCCAGGGCCGCTCGACATCGACAACGCGCACCGGGCGCGCCAGCACCGTTTCCACGGCCTGCTGCTCACCCATCTCCGCGCCGTTCGACGACGGCATATTGCTGTCAATCTGTGCCATCGACCCCGAAACCCCTCTCAGGTGCGATGCGCAGTCTATCCAGCGGCCCACTCCATGACGCTGCGACAGGAGGCCCTGCGACAAACCGTACATCGAGTATGGTATTAGACTAATATCATGAACGATCCGCTACTAGCCATATTAACTACCCTCGCGCATTGCCGGACGACGGCAGTTGAGAATGCGCCGCTCTTGCTCGGCCTCTTCCTCACCGGCCTGGTCGGCAGCGCCTCGCATTGCGCCGTGATGTGCGGCCCCTTCGTGCTGGCGCAGAGCGCTGCGGTGATGTCCCATACATCGCTTGGGGGCAGTGAATTGCGGCGTCTCAGCGGCGCCGCGCTGATTCCTTATCATTTTGGTCGGGTAATCACCTACGTGATGCTGGGCGTGCTGCTGGCCTTGCCGCTGCACGTGATGGAGCGCGCCGCGCAGTTCCGGCTGGTGCCGGCGATCGCGCTCAGCGCCGCCGCACTGTTGTTCGCGGCGGCTGCGATTGGCGGCTTAGGTCGTTTGAACTATGGAACTGGATGGGCGACGGCGCTCGGTGCGCGGCTCGCGGCCATCTCCCGCCCATTGTTCGAGAATCCGACCGGATGGCGCGGGCTGCTGATCGGGTTGCTGCTCGGCTTCCTGCCGTGCGGCCTGCTCTATGCCGCGGTCGGCGCTTCGATCGCGCCCGCCGATCCGCTGATCGCGGCGATGGGCATGGCCGCCTTCACGCTCGGCACCTTTCCCATGCTGTGGCTGATCGCCTATCTGGGCGTCGCCGCGCAGCGGCGCTGGGCCGGGCTCGCGCGCAAAGCGATGCCGGCGGTGGCGGCCTTCAACGCCGTGGTGCTGGGCTGGATGGCCTGGCGCTGGTTCGGCGGCTGACGCGCGTCGAAAACAGACAAGCCCGATTTGATGCAATTTGCCGGCAATGACATTGCCATGACAAATCGCCCTGGAGCCCGCGATTCGGCCCTTGAGGCTTGAAAAACGACCAAAGGCCAATAGAAATCCGCCCCGCGAAGGGGCAGGATATTTGCACTTTGGGGGGCCACTTGCTTGCAAGGGAGCGTGGCCATGGATGGCATAAATCCGACGCTGGCTTTTGCCGCGTTATTTTTCGGGCTGTCCGGTCATCCGCACGATGCCGCGGAGCGTCCGGTCGAACCCGAGCATTCCAGCAACTGGGAATCTCCGGCCGATCCATCGGATCAGCCGCCATCTGATCAGTCGGCCGGCTATCTGTTCGATTGTCCGGGCACGGCGATTGCCGTGGATGACGAGAACACGCCGATCGCGCCGCAAGATTTCGGTCCGCTGCAGGATCATCAGGTCGCGCTCACCAGCTCGGTGCTGAGCCTCGATCCGGATGCCGGACAGAAGCCCGCAATGCCTGACGAACTGAGCGGCGAGATTTTCCAGGACGATTGCAGCGCATTGGCGCCACGGCCCTAGCCAGACCCCTGGCTAGACGAAGCGGATCACGATCCCATCCAACGGCAGGCCATGCAGGCGCGTCGACCAGGTTTCGCCGGCCTTGACCGGAAAGGCGCGGGTTACCGTGCCGGTGGTGACGATCTCTCCGGCGGCCAGGGCCGGGTTCGCGGAATCCTGCGCCAGCAATTCCACCAGATGACGCAGCGCCGAGAGCGGCCCGCCGAGCACGTTCGCCGCCTTGCCCCGATCCACCGGGACGCCGTCGCGCGACAACTCGATCTCGAACGCAGTGAGCGCTTGCAGCCAGTCGACGTCCGGATGATCGCGCAGGCGATAACGCGATCCGATGCGATAGGCGCCGTGCAGGCCGTAGGCGGCGACTGTGTCGGCGGCGGCGAAGCGCCAGCCGGGATAGATGGATTGCACGACCTCGAATCCATGCGCCACCCATGCGAGGCAGCCAAGCAAGGCGGCCTCGTCCATCCCGGCCTGCGGCGGACGGGCAATGCCAAAGGCGATCTCCGGCTCGAGGCGCGGCTCCAGCAGCGGGCCGAGATCAAGGACATCATTCGACGCGAGCGGCATCAGCGTGGTGTCGTACATGTCGCCCCAGATCGGCGCATAGACACCGTACTCTTCCCAGATGGTGCGGTTGGTGAAGCCGATCTTGCGCCCGAGCGGCTGTTCGCCGCGCGCCCGGCGCTGCCGGCGCAAGGCGGCCGTCACTTGGTAGGCGACATCGAGGCCGAAGCCCGCGACCCGCTCGGAGAAGGGCGCGATCTGCCGCCGCTCCGCGGAGGCGGCGAGGATTTCCCTGGCGATCTCCTCCGGTGAAGGCGTCACTACGCCCATCTCCTGCCGCCGCTCGCCACCATTCTGACCCGCATTCTGCGACTCCGTTTGACTCCCGCCTTAGCTCCGGATTAGCCTGCGACATGCCAACTGGTATGACAGGTATACCAGCCTAATGACCGTCATCCGCCGCCGCAAGCTGTACGAGGACGTCGCCCAGCATCTGGAGCAGCGCATCCGGGACCAGGGGATCGCGCCCGGCGATCAACTCCCCTCGGAGCGGGATTTGATGCGCGAGTTCGGGGTCGGCCGCCCGGCGGTGCGCGAGGCCCTGTTCCATTTGCAGAAGATGGGGCTGGTCGAATTGCGCTCCGGTGCCCCGGCCCGGGCCAGCCGCCCGACGCCCAAGCTGGTGGTGGAATCCTTGTCCGGCGCCGCGCGCTATCTGCTGGGCGAGCCCGACGGCGTCCGCCATTTCCAGGAGGCGCGCAGCTTTTTCGAGACCGGCCTGGCCCGCTACGCGGCGGAGTTCGCCACGCCGGAGGATCTGGCCGATCTGCGCGACGCGCTGGAGACCAACCGCAAATCGATCGGCGACCTCGCCAGGTTCGAGCGCACGGACGTGGAGTTCCACCACGTTCTGGCGGTCATTCCGCGCAACCCGATCTTCGAGGCGATCCACGCCGCTATCGCCGAATGGCTGGTGGAGCAGCGCCACGTGACCCTGATGTATCCGGGCGCCAACGAGGTCGCGTACAACTTTCATGAGCAGATCTACGACGCCATCGCCGCGCGCGACCCGGACAGAGCGGAAAAGGTGATCCGGGCGCATCTGGAGGACGTGGCGCAGCTCTACTGGCGGGTGAAAGGAGGGGAGCCTTGAGCCCATTCGTGATCGTGGTCGAGTTCAGGACCCACCCCGGAAAGATGGCCGCGTTCCGCAAGCTGATGGACGAGAATGCGCGCGCCTCCTGCCGCGACGAGCCGGGCTGCCGGCGCTTCGACGTGCTGAGCTCGCCGAAGGATCCGGACCTGATCCTGCTCTACGAGATCTATGACGACCGTGCCGCGTTCGATGCGCACAAGAAGACGCGGCATTTCCTGTCGTTCGACAAGGACAGCGCGCCACTGGTCGCCGGCAAGGTGGTGAAGGAGTTCGATCTGGTTTGCGAAGGCTCGGCCGCCTGAAGCCCAAAGTCGACCAAGACGGGGTCGATCAAGACGGGGTTTGAGGCAGGGCGAGCTTAGAAAAGTCCAATAGGGGAGGAAGAATATGGCGGAGGGTCTCAAGGCCATGGCGCGCACGCGCGCCGCGAAGTTCGGGCACTTCATCGTCGAGTTCGCGACGCCCGGCATCGGCCACATCATGAAGAATGCGGGCTGCGAGTTCGTCCTGTTCGATTTGGAGCATTCCGGCTTCGGCTTCGAGACGGTGAAAAGCGCCATGCGCTATTTCGAGGCGGCCGGCATCTCCCCCATCGTGCGCGTGCCGTCGAAAGAGTACCACCACATCGCGCGCGCCTGCGACATGGGCGCGGAAGGCATCATGCTGCCCATGGTCGGCAATGCCAAGGAAGCGCGCCACATCCTGGATTGCATGAAATACCATCCGGACGGCCTGCGCGGCGTGGCTTTGGGCGTGGCGCATGACAATTACACGGCCGGCCCGGTGCCGAAGAAGCTGGCCGCCGCCAACAAGCGCACGGCCTTGTTCTGCCAGATCGAGACGGCGGAGGGCGTGAAGAACGCCGATGCCATCGCCGGGACCGAGGGCGTGGATTGCCTGTGGGTCGGGCATTTCGACCTGTCGGTCTCGCTCGGCATTCCCGGCGAGTTCGGCAATCCCAAATTCACCAAGGCGATCGATACCGTGGTCGCGGCCTGCAAGAAGCACGGGAAAGCCATCGGCCGCTTGGTGCCGAATGTCGAGACCGGCATCGAATATTACAAATGGGGCTTCGATTTCATCTGCTATTCCGGCGACGTCTGGGTGCTGCAGCACGCACTGACCCAGGCGGTCAACGAATTGCGCGCCGGTTGCAAGAAGCGGTAGGGCGAAAAAATGGCCGACAAGTTCCGGGTTGCGCTGTCGGGCGATTTCAAGAAGGCGGATGGGTCGCCGACTTTCCCCGATTTCGACGTGACGCCGCTGCAGCAGGCGCCGGGCGTCGAGATGGTCTATCTGGAGAACGCCAATCCGATCCGCGCCGACCAGGTCGCGGATTTCGACGCGCTGATCCTGCTGATGCCGCGCTTCGGGCGCGAGAGCATCCATCCCAACGGGCGCCTCTCCGTCGTGGCGCGCTTCGGCGTCGGCTATGACACGGTCGACGTGCCGGCCTGCACCGATGCCGGCATTCCGCTCTGCATCACGCCGGACGGCGTGCGCCGGCCGGTCGCGGTCTCCATCATCACCATGATGCTGGCGCTGACCGGCAAGCTGCTGATCAAGGACAAGTTGACCCGCTCCGGGCCGGAAGCCTTCAACAAGCGCGTCGACCACATGGGCGTCGGCCTGGTCGGCCGCACGTTGGGGTCCATCGGCATCGGCAATATCGGTGCGGAGATGTTCCGCATGGCAAAGCCCTTCGACATGAAGTTCATCGCCCATGATCCCTTCGCCGACAAGGCGGTGGCGGCGGAGCTGGGCATCGAGCTGGTGAGCCTCGAAGACGTGTTCCGGCGCGCCGACGTGCTGTGCGTGAATTGCCCGCTCAGCAAGGAGACGAGCGGCCTGGTGAATGCCGAGCGGCTGGCGCTGATGAAGCCGACGGCCTTCCTGATCAACACGGCGCGCGGGCCGATCGTCGACCAGAAGGCGCTGACCAAGGTGCTGCAGGAGCGCCGCATCGCCGGCGCCGGGCTGGACGTACTGGAAAGGGAGCCGCCGGAGCCGGACGATCCGATCCTGAAGCTGGACAACACCATCCTGACGCCGCACGCTTTGTGCTGGACGGACCAGTGCTTCGCCGGCAACGGCGCGGCGGATGTCAAGGCCGTGCTCGATATCCAGCACGGCAGAATCCCGCGCGGCATCGTCAATCGCGCGGTGACGGAACAGGCAAAGTTCAAAGGCAAATTGGAGGCTTATCGCGCCCGCTTCGGCGGCTAGCGCTGTTCAGGGGTTCGACGGGATTCCGCGACCGGCACAAGAGCAACAAGAAGGCTTGGCTGGCTTCGGAAAAACAAGGCGATGGCCGCGAGGCATTGCCGTAATCGG
>DASZQC010000285.1:0-9110 GCA_035549815.1 Dongiaceae bacterium | reverse complement strand
TACCGGCCACCAGATGGCGATCGGCCGCGTGCGCGACGACGGCGACGGGCTCTCCACCGTCTTCTCGGTGGTGAAGCTGCCGAGCGGCGAAGAGGCCCGCGTCGACTGGTCGATCCTGGCGCAGGATTCCAGCTACAAGATCAGCGACGTGAAGGTCGAAGGCTTGAGCCTCGCCGACACCCACCGCCAGGAGTTCGCCTCGGTCATCTCCAGCAACGGCGGCAGCGTCGCCAAGCTGATCGAGGTGCTGAAGAAGAAGGTCGGGAACTGACCCCTTCTCCTTCCGGAGACTGAAACAAGTGCGGCCGCCGGTCCGAGATCGGCGGCCGCAAGTCTTTTGGAGGGGATGAACCGCTATTGCGCGGCGTAGCGGTCGATCTGCGCCTGCAGATCCTCGAACTCCTCGCAATCGCCACAGGCCTTCTGCAGCACCGCCAGTCGCTCCTTCGCCTTTGCCGGCTGCTTGATCTCGAGATACAGCTCGCCCAGATATTCGTTCGCGCCGAGATGCTCGGGATCGAGCGCCAGCGCGCGCTGATAGTAGCCGAGAGCATCGGCCATCTTGCCGGTCTTGCGCAGCGAGAAGCCGATCAGGTTCAGCACATCCGGGTTGCTCCGGCCTTTTTCGTCAAGGTGGAGCAGCAGCGGCAACGCCTCCTCATATTGCTGGCCGTCGACCAGTTGCCGGGCCGTGTCGAGATCGGTCAGGTCGGCACTGGCCGGCGTTTCCTCGGTATCGGCGGCATAGGCGTTCATCGAAACGAACAAGGTCAGCACGACGGCAAAGGCCGCCACGCGCATCATGGTGTCGGACATATCTATTCTCTCCAATTTCAAGAATGCGGGGTCGGTGAACTAGGCGGTCGGATGTTCCTGCGTGGCGAGATTGGCGCCCGCCACATCCACCATGCGCCAGCCGATGCCGTGATCCTTGTCGGCGGCGTTCCAGGCCAAGGGCGCCTTTTTCGGCTGCGCGCCCGGCGCCGGCAAAGGATACAGGGCCGACCGGGCGGAGATGTGGGTCACGTTGCCGGTGGCGTGATGGTTCTCCTGGTGGATATGGCCATAGAACACCGTCGCCTTGTCGAATCGCGACAAGAGGTCGACCACCTTGGCCCCGTCGCCGGTGAACCAGTCCCAATCGGGCTTCAGGTCCCAGAGCGGCCGATGGGTGAATAGGACGACCGGCTGGGCGCGATCCAGCGTCTTGAGGTCATCGGCCAGCCAGGCGAGCTGTGCTGCGCCCACCAAGCCCTTCGGGTCCGAGACATTGTCCACGGTCACGAAATGGATGCCCTTGTGGTCGAAGCTCTGGTGGGTGATGCCGAAATTCTCCTGGAAAGCGGCGCCGTGATCGTCGACGGCGTCGTGCTCGCCCGGCAGGAAGATGGTATGGATGCCGGATAGCGGCCGGATGATCTCCCTGAACTCCGCCATCCGCTGGCGCCGCACGGCGCCATCCTTGGTCCGGTGGGTCAAATCGCCGGTGAAGATCACGAAATCCGGCGCCTGCGGCAGGGCCAGCACCGCCTGCACCGCCTCATCCAGCGAATGCCGGGGGTCGGGATTGGCCGTCGGGTCGTCGAACCCCCAATGGGTGTCGCTGAGCTGCACAAAAAAGAACTCTTCCGCGGCGGCCGACGTCGGCGGCACGAGGCGCGAGGCGAAGACAAGGCCGCCTCCTGCGGCGGCGAGGCGCAGGGCGTCGCGTCGCGTCAATTTGATCTGCATGGGAACCTCTCTCGGATAGGATGCGAACACTCATGAGACCGGCCCGGCGGCCCGGCTATTCCTCGAAAACGGGCCGGGAATAAAAAGGCAGGGCGGGCGGTATGGGGAATATCGCGCCGTGTCGATCGAGCGGCCCCGCGACCCGCATTGGAGACCCATGTTGCTAGAGATCGAACGGCGCGCTCGGTTTGAGCAGTTGGCCGTCCCGCTGCTCGATGACGCCATGCGGCTGGCCGTGTGGCTGGCCGGCAGCAAGGCGGACGCGGAGGACATCGTTCAAGAATCCATGGTGCGCGCCTATCGCTACCTCGACAAGTTCCAGGGCGCGTCATTCCGGCCCTGGCTGCTCGCCATCGTGCGCAACACCGCCATGACCTGGCTGAAGCGCAACCGCTCCTCCAACCTCGTCCTGGTGCCGGACTTCCAATCGGAGGAGCAATCCATCGACTTCGATCCGCCCCTCGCGGAGGAGAACCCGGAGAAAGCCGTGCTGCGCCGCGATCTTGCAGACCAGTTGAAGCGCGCCGTCGCCGCGCTGCCGAACGAGTTTCGCGAGGTGATCGTGCTGCGCGAGCTGCACGACCTTTCCTACAAGGAGATCGCCGCCATCATCGACGCGCCGATCGGCACCATCATGTCGCGGCTGTCGCGGGCGCGCCGCCTGCTGATGGCTGCCCTGCCGGAGTACGCATCATGAGCCCAACCGCGGGTATCGGCTGCGAAAGCCTGGAAGCCTATATCGACAGCGAGCTGTCCGCGGCCGAGAGCGCCGCCTTCGATGCGCACATGGCGGGTTGCCCCGGTTGCCAGAAGCGGGCAGCGGATTACCTGCGCCTGCGCACACAGCTCCGGCAGAGCCTTAGCGGGCCGCAAGCCAGCGACGATCTGAAGCAGCGCATCCTGGCTTCCCTGCCCGCCGTGGCGCCGACGGCCGCGCGGCGCGACAGGCCGCGCCAATCCTGGATGCAGATGGCCATGGCGGCGTCCGTCGCCGCCATCCTGGCCAGCTCCGGGACGCTCTATGTGATGCGGCAGCCGGCAGAGGCAAGCTGGCAGCAGGCCATCGTCAACGCGCATCTGCGCGCGACCCTGTCGGGCCACACCATCGACGTGGCCTCGTCCGACCGCCACACGGTAAAGCCCTGGTTCGGCGGCAAGACCAAGATCGCCCCGACGGTGCGGGACCTGGCAGATGCGGGGTATCCCTTGATCGGAGGACGGCTGGACATTCCGCAGCAGGACGCCCTGCCCGTCCTGGTCTACAAGATCGGCCCGCATGTGGTGAGCGTGTTCGTGCATCCGGCGGATCGCTTGGCGCAGGGCGAGGCCGTACACCTCGACGGCTTCACCGTGCTCACCTGGGCCGACGGTGATCTGGCCTACTCGGCCGTCTCGGACGCGGATAGCGCGGAACTGCAATCGTTCCAGCAGGCCTTCGTCGCGGCCTACAGGAATCCGCTCTGAACCGCGCCTTCGGCTTCCCGGACCGAAACACTCAATCGTCGATCCACTCCATCTGCTCCATCCGCGGCTTCATCAGGTCGACGATCGCCCTTGCCGTGTCTTCGGCCCCTTCGCGCACATCGGTGTTGAGCTCGCGCACCATGCCGACGCCGGTATTGATGGCGGAGCCGACACCGAGACCACCGGTGATCGCCGCGCCGGCCGGCAGTGTCGCCGCAAGGCCGGGCGCGCTGGAGCTTTCCGAGTTGACCGTCGCCTCCGCGAGCAGGCGTTTGCCGGCAGGCTCGACGACATAGGTCTGCACGTGAGTCTCGATCTCGGTGCCGCCGACGCCGAAGCCGACGATCATGCGCGCCATCGCATTGCCTTCGTCGATGGTGACGAATTGGCCCTCGATCGTGTAGACGCCGGCCCCCGCCGGGGCCGGTCCGCGCCAGCGCTGGGCCGGCAGGTCGAGGTCCTGCAGTTCCTCGACCAGTTCTTCGGCAAGCACCGCGGCGATCTGATGCTCCAGTTGTGTGCGCTGCGGATTGTTGTACGGATCGTCACCGGCGCCCTGCAATTGGCTCGCCGCAACGCTGCCGGCCGGAACTTCACTGGGGCTAACGGCGAAGTCATAGACCAGGATCTGGGTCGGCGGCGGCAAGGTCTTGCGGTCTTTCTTGGACATTTTGTTGGTGACTTCGGCATCGGTGTCCGAGCCGCAACCCGATAGCACGCCAAGAACGGCGCATAGACCCAGCGACAGTATCACGCGGCGCATGATGCTCCCTCCTCGGGCTTTCGCGTGGACCATTTCAGCCGAGCGGAGATTCCCACCCGGCAGCGGTTGTCTTTGGCTATAGCAGTTGGCGCGCATCGGTGATGATTGGACCATGGTCCAATGCGGACTGTTTTCCGAACCGGGAACGGGCACGGAAAAGGGCCGCGGGATTGCGCCCGCGGCCCTTCTTTTCAACCCGTCTTGCGGCGATCAGGCGGCCTTGATCTGCGCCTCGAGCACCTGGCCGATGGTCTTTTCCAGGATGTCGAAGCCTTCCTCGATGATCGCGTCCGGCGCGGTCAGCGGCATCAGGAAGCGCAGCACGTTGGCGTTGACGCCGCAGGACAGCAGCACCAGGCCGTTCTCGCCGGCCTTGTTCACCACCTGTTTGGTCAGATCCGCGTCCGGCGTGCCGTCCTTGGTGATCAGCTCGCAGGCGACCATGGCGCCGAGGCCGCGGATGTCGCCGATGCGGTTGCCGAAGGAATTGCGCTTCTTCATTTCGGTCAGGCGCTCGATCATGCGCTTGCCGATGACGTTGGCGCGCTCCAGCAGGTTCTCCTCGTCCATCACGTCGAGCACCGCGTTGGCCGCGGCGCAGCCGATCGGCGAGCCGCCATAGGTGCCGCCCAGGCCGCCGGCTGCCGGCGCATCCATGATCTCCGCCTTGCCGGTCACCGCCGAGAGCGGGAAACCGCCGGCCAGGCTCTTCGCCATGGTGATGAGGTCGGGCGCGATGCCGCTATGCTCGATGGCGAACATCTTGCCCGTGCGGGCGAAGCCGGTCTGGATCTCGTCGGCGATCAAGACGATGCCGTGCTTGTCGCAGATGGCGCGGATGGCTTTCATCATCTCGAACGGGACGATGTTGAATCCGCCCTCGCCCTGCACCGGCTCGATGATGATGGCGGCCACGTTGTCCGGCCCGACATCAGCCTTGAACAGGGTCTCCAGCGCCTTCATCGATTTCTGCCAGCCGTCCTTTTCGCCCGTCTCCGGGAACGGCACATGGTAGATGTCGGTCGGGAACGGGCCGAAGCCGACCTTGTACGGTTGGTATTTGCCGGTCAGCGCCATGCCCATCAGCGTGCGGCCATGGAAGGCGCCGGAGAAGGCGATGACCGCCGCGCGCTTGGTGTAGGCACGCGCGATCTTCACCGCGTTCTCCACCGCTTCCGCGCCGGTGGTAAGGAAGATGGTCTTCTTCGGGTAGTTGCCCGGGACGATATCGTTCAGGCGCTCGGCCAGGCGGATATATTGCTCGTACGGCGTCACCTGAAAGCAGGTGTGGGTGAACTTCTCGAGCTGATCCTTCACCGCCGCCACCACCTTCGGATGACAATGGCCGGTGTTCAGCACCGCGATGCCGCCGGCGAAATCGATCAGGCGGCGACCTTCGACGTCGACGATCTCGGCGTTCGACGCGCGCTCGGCATAGATCGCATAGGCATTGCCCACACCGCGCGGCACGGCCGCGACGCGGCGCTGTTGCAGACTGGCATTGTTGGTCATCGGGACCCCTCGTACCTGATCAGAATTCATTGAACGGGAATGGCCGAGATGAGATCCCGGCCGACCGCGCCCACTATATTCAGGTCGAGGATTGAAGGCGAGTCCGGGGCGGGTCGGCCGCGACCTTAGGCCGCGACCGATTTCCCACGCCGAATCAAGTCATTAGAGATGGGTACAGCGAATAACGATGGCTGTTATGCCGCAGCCGCCTGTGCGCTGTCGGTGGCGGCCTCGCCGTCGAGCACGGCGGCAACCGCATGTACCACCGCGGCGATGCGGATGGAGGCCTGGATCTGCTCGGACGTGAATCCCGCCTTGCGCAGGTGATGCTCGTGGCTTTCGATGCACATGCCGCAGCCATTCACCGCGGAGACCGCGAGCGACCACAGCTCGAAATCGCCCTTGTCCACGCCGGGATTGGCCATGACGTTCATGCGCAGCTTGGCCGGCATCGTCTTGTAGTCGCCGCCCGCCAGGTGAACGAAGCGGTAATAGATGTTGTTCATGCCCATGATCGCCGCTGCGGCCTTGGCGCCGTTCAAAGCCGCCGGCTCCAGCTTCGGGCCGAACTCGGCGGTGATCGCCTCGATCACCTGCGCCTGGCGCGACGCCAGCGCCGACACGAGGAAGGTGCCGGCGACCTGCTGCGGGGTCAGCACGGTCTCGCTCGCCAGGCTGGACAGGTTCAGCTTCAGATCCTTGGCGTAGTCGGGCAGCGCGGATTTCAGTGTTTCAAGCGACATCGCTTGCACTCCTTTCAATTCCGCCGCCGCGACATGATCGCGGCGGCGCACTTGAGACGATTGGATCGCCTATGGGTTAGGCGGCCTTCAGGACGTCCTGGCCCTTCTGCCAGTTGCAGGGGCACAGCTCATCCGTCTGCAAAGCGTCGAGCACGCGCAGGACTTCCTGCGTGTTGCGGCCGACATTGAGGTCGGTCACCGACGCGAAGCGGATGATGCCTTCCGGGTCCACGACATACGTGGCGCGCATCGCGACGCCCTCGTTCTTGTCGAGGATGCCGAGCGCCGAAGAGAGCTCGCGCTTGATATCGGCGAGCATCGGGAACGGCAGGTCCTTCAGGTCCGCATGGTTCTGGCGCCACGCCAGATGCACGAACTCGCTGTCGATCGAGGCGCCATAGACCACGGCGTCGCGGTCGTTGAAATCGCTGTTCAGCTTGCCGAACGCGGCGATCTCGGTCGGACACACGAAGGTGAAATCCTTGGGCCAGAAGAACACGATCTTCCACTTGCCGGCGTTGCTGGCATCGGTGATGCGCTCAAAGGCCTTGGCGGGATCGATATCGACAACGGCGTTCAGGTCAAAGGACGGAAACTTGTCTCCAACGGTCAACATGCTCATTTCTCTCCAATACAGATCGTTACGGGTTTGGCCTGGACGCTTCTCCCGGAAGAGAAAATGCCGCCTTTCGCACTTGCGGTAAAATGAATTAATTCTGTCACTATAATCGATAATATCGATTATCGCTCGCGCCGCTAGGAACTGCCGATCAGGATGCCGGTGCCGAACACCAGCAGCCCGCCGACCACCACCTGGAGCGCCGCGGACACCAGCGGCGTCTCCATGTAACGGTTCCGGATCCAGGCGATGATGGCGAGTTCCACCGCCACCACCGCCACAGCGACGATGGTCGCCAGGCGGAAATCCGGGATCAGATAGGGCAGCGCGTGGCCCAGGCCGCCCACCGTCGTCATCAGGCCGCAGATGGCGCCGCGCAAAATCGGGCTGCCGCGCCCGGTGAGCGAGCCGTTGTCCGACAGGGCCTCGGCAAAGCCCATGGAAATGCCCGCACCCAGCGCCGCGGCGAGTCCGACCAGCAACGTCTCCCAACTGTCCTTGGTGGCGAAGGCGGCGGCGAACAAGGGCGCCAGGGTGGAGACCGAGCCATCCATCAGCCCCGCCAGGCCCGGCTGCACCACCTGGAGCAGGAACAGGCGCCGCTCCGATTCGCCCTCCTGCCGCTCGACGTCGGCCGGGACATATTCGGCCTGCAGTTCCTCCGCCCGCGCCTCATGTCGGCGCTCCTCCGCGGCGAGGTCGCCCAGCAACTGGCGGATGGCGGCATCGGTGGAGTGCCGCGCCGCGCGCTGGTAGAAGCGCTTGCTCTCCGCCTCCATCAGCTCGGCATGGGCGCGCACCTTCTCCAGCCCCAGCGGCCGCAGCAGCCAGAGCGATTTGCGCTCCAGGAAGCCCTTCACGTCCTGGCGGCGGATCATCGGGATGTGGTCGCCGAATTTCTTCCGGTAGAGGTCGAGCAGGCGATGGCGGTGGCCGTCCTCCTCCGCCGACATGGCGGTGAACATCCTGGCCGTGCCGGGATAGGTCTCGCGCAGCGCCTCCGCCAGGTCGCCATAGCTCCGGATATCCTCTTCCTCGAGCGTGATGGCGAGGGCCAGCAGCTCCTGCTCGGTCAGTTCGGAGAAATTCTTCATGGCGCTCTCCCAGAATCGCGACGGGTCGAGGGTAACCTGATCCGGCGCCAGAATTGAGCCATTCGCCCTTGCGGTAAAGTGGATTAGTCCTGATATATTGATCGAGGAGATCGATCATGCACTTACCGAGCCTGAAACAGCTCCGTTACCTGGTGGCGCTGGCCGAGCACCGGCATTTCGGCCGCGCCGCGACCGCCTGCTTCGTCTCGCAATCGACGCTCAGCGCCGGATTGAAGGAGCTGGAGACGGCGCTCGGCGCCGAGCTGGTGGAGCGCAACAACCGTTCCGTCGTGTTCACCGCCCTTGGGTTGGAGATCGTCGCCCGCGCCAAGCGCGTGCTGCGCGAGGCGGAAGAGCTCTCGGAACTGGCCGCCGGCGCGCGGGAGCCGTTGAGCGGCCGGCTGCGCCTGGGCGTCATCCCCACCATCGCGCCCTATCTGCTGCCCAAGACCCTGCCCTATCTGCGCAAAGCGTATCCCAAGCTGCAGCTCTATCTGACCGAAGACCAGACGGCACGCCTGCTGACCCTGCTGGAGGACGGCACGCTGGATCTGGTGCTGATGGCGCTGCCCTATCACGCCGGCGAGGTGGAGACGCTGAGTCTGTTCCATGACGGCTTCCACCTGGTGGCGCGCAAGGACAACCCGCTGGCGCAGAAGAAGTCGGTGACCCTGGCGGACCTGAAGGACGCGAACCTGCTGCTGCTGGCGGACGGCCATTGCCTGCGCGACCATGCGCTGGCCGCCTGCCGCCTCACCGGCACGGATAGCGGCTTTGCCGGGGCCAGTCTCAACACACTGGTGGAGATGGTGGCCGGTGACCTCGGCGTCACCCTGCTGCCCGATATGGCGGTTTCCGCCCATGTGCCGAAGGGCGGCGAACTGGTCGCCAAGCCGTTCGATCGCGCCGGCGCGGGGCGCCAGATCGGCCTGGCCTGGCGGAACACCTCCAGCCGCGCGGCGGAGTTCAAGGAATTCGGCGCGGCCCTCACTCGCGCCGCCAAGTCGGCGGGAATCGCCGGCTAGCGCCGGACCAGGACGAGGCCGCCGCCGACGATCAGCGCCGCGCCGACCAGGGTCGCGAGGCCGGGCACTTCCTGGAAACCGAGATAGCCGATCAGCGACGTGCCGATCAGCTCCAGATAGACGAGCGGCGCCAGGGTCGAGGCGTCGGCAAAGCGGAAC
>DASZQC010000284.1:0-1986 GCA_035549815.1 Dongiaceae bacterium | reverse complement strand
CGGCCCAGGCCATGGGCCGCCTGTTGAAGGACGGCAGGCTGGCCAAGGCGATGCGCCGCGCCGACTTCCTGGTACCGCTGACATGGCAATGCACGCTGATCGAGCCGGCCCGCTCGCTCTATCAGGCGGTGGCGGATAGCGAGCGCGGCGGCGTGCGCAGCGCTTCCTTCGCCTTCGGTTTCCCGCCCGCCGATATCGCCGAATGCGGACCGGCCGTGGTCGCCTACGCCGACACGCAAGCCGCCGCCGACGCGGCCGCCGACCGGCTGATCGAATTGGTCAACGCGGACGAGGCCGCCTTCGCCGGCAAGATCTGGCAGCCGGGCGAGGCGGTCGCCTATGCGCGCGCCAAGGGCAACAGCGCGTCCAAGCCGATCGTGCTGGCCGACACGCAGGACAATCCCGGCGCCGGCGGCGCCTCCGACACGGTTGGCCTGTTGCGCGCGCTGGTCGATGGCGGGGCGGAGGATGCAGTGTTCGCCAATCTGTGCGATCCGAAATCGGCGGAGGTCGCGCATCGCGCCGGCGTGGGGGCGGAAATCTCGCTCGGCATCGGCGGCTGGGCCGGCGGCGCCGGCAACACGCCTTACCACAACAGCTTCCAGGTCGAAGCGCTGGGCAGCGGCGAGTTCATGGCGACCGGACCGTTCTATCGCGGCAATCGCATGCAGCTTGGGCCGATGGCCGTGCTGAAGAAGAACGGCGTGCGCGTGGTGCTGACCAGCCGCAAGCAGCAGGCGGCGGATCAGGCGATGCTGCGCCATGTCGGCATCGAGCCGACCAGGCAGAAGATCCTGGCGCTGAAAAGCTCGGTGCATTTCCGCGCCGACTTCCAGCCGATCGCGGAAGAGATCTTGATCGTCGCGGCGCCCGGCGCCAACCCCGTCGACAACCGCGACCTGCCATACAGGCACCTGCGCGATGGCCTGCGCCTGATGCCGCTGGGCGAGGCATTCGGCGGCCAGCAGCTCTTCCCGCCGCTCAGCAGCTTGTCATAGCGCCGCTGCATCTCCGCCGGCTCAACCTGCTCGATCGAGTGGCCGAGCATCCAGTCATAGTCGAACGGGTCGCGCACGGTGCCGGAGCGTTCGCCGTAGCACTGGTCCTGCGCCGGCCTTTTCAACTGCGCGCCGGCCTTCACCGATTGCGTGATCATCGCGTCGGCGTCATCGACATGCAGGTGGATGACAAAGGTGCGCGGCGCATCGGGAGCAGGGGGCGTCATCTTGCGAAATGACGCACCCAGATTTCCGCTCGGGTTTTGTTGCGCGCTTCATAGTCCCGCATTGCCTGCCCGAGATCGCCGAAGACCGGCGTATCCCGGTCGGCGCCAATCTCAGTGAGCCGCATCGTGTACCACGCGGTGATCCCGCCCTCCGGGGCGTCGGAGAACCTGGGAAAGACCGGTTCAGGTTTCTGATCTGCCTTCCAGAGGTCGGGAAGCGAAGGCTCGAGGACGAAGGCACGCGCGAGGCCGACAACATCAACCGCGCCACTCGCCACGGCGTCCTCGGCTTGCCCGCGCGTCTTGAAGCCGCCCGTCAGCATAAGGGGCTTGGTCGTTACGTTGCGAGCGTCCTGCGCAAACGCGAGGAAGTAGGGCCCGCGACCGGTTCCATCGGAGGCGGATTCGGCTCCGGGGAAGTAGGTTCCGCCGCTGATGTCGATCAGGTCGACCGAAGAGCGGTCCAGCGCCGCCGCCACCTGGAGTGCGTCTTCGCGATCGAACCCGCCTTCAAGCTGATCCGAGGAATTGAACTTCACGGCGATTGGGAAATCCGGTCCGACCGCTGCGCGCGTTGCGTCGATGGCTTCCAGCAGAGGGCGCATACGATTGGAGATTGGTCCGCCGTATTCGTCGCTCCTCTTGTTGAACAGCGGCGACAGGAACTGGCTCAGCAAATATCCGTGCCCCGCGTGGATTTGCACGCCGCCAAATCCGACCTGCCGTGCCAACCGGGCTGTCCGCGCAAATTCCGTGGGCAA
>DASZQC010000283.1:0-6743 GCA_035549815.1 Dongiaceae bacterium | reverse complement strand
TGATGGGTCTGCGCCTGAAGGAAGGCGTGCCCGTCGCGCGCATCGAGGAAGAATCAGCCCAGCCCTTCGCCCGCGCGCTCGATCCAACGCGCCTGCAACGCCTGATCGACGGCGGCTTCCTCACCCTCGCCGCCGACCGCCTCGTCGCCACCCAGCAAGGCCGCCAGCGCCTCGACGCCGTGCTGGCGGCGCTGATCAGCTAGCAGCAATAGATCGGGTCTACCGCGCCGGCCGGAAATCGTTGTCCACCACGACGTAGCTGGTGAGGTTGTATTTGAGCCCGCTGACCGGGCTGACGCCCTGGTGCGGGTGGGTCCAGTAAGGCGGGAACAGCAGCATCATGCCGGCCCGCGGCTTCACCTGGATCGACTGGAAGGGGAATTGCGTCTCGCCACCCTGCTCGACGTCCTTCAGGTACATCAGCACCGCCACCATGCGGTCATGGGTGCCCGCGACCGAGGCGTCGATATGCATGCCGAAGCCCTGGCCGGGCTCGATGCGCTCCAGCAAGGGCGGCGTGCGCTTGGTCGCCGGGCTGGAGACCAGTTGCTGCAGGGTCGGGAAGGCCTGGGCATAGGATTGGAGATTCTTCTCCAGCGCCACGGAATAGGCGTCGGCGATGTCCTTCCACTCCGGCAGATCGCCGATCTGCAGCATGGTGCCGCTGCGCAGGCGCGGCTTGTCGCGCGTCGCCGTGGTGGAGGCGTGCTTGCGTTGGTCCGCCTCGAAGCGGCGGATCACCTCCTCGCACAGCTCGCGGGAGAAGGTGTCGCGGTACATGCGGATGAAATGCGGCTGCTGGCCCTGGGTGCCACCCGGCGCGCCCTTTGGGCCGGGCTGCGCGCCCAGATTGCCGACCCGCGGTCCTTCGACCTTGCCTTCGCCCATGCTCATGCCTTTGCCATCCCTGCCTCCAGCGGCGCCGATATCCACCATAGCAGACTTCGCAAATGACCGTGACCTGTGCGTCTTGTCACACTCACGGGCTTGTTAATGTGAAATCTACCAATATTATGATCCAATCCTGTGCTGGGGACCTCAGGGAAAGGCCACGCCATGTTTCCTGGTCATCATCGGCGCCATCATCCGGCGCTCCTCGGGCTTTTCGTCTTCCTGCTCGCCCTCGCGACCGTCCCGGCGAAGGCCGCCGACGATGTCAGCGAAATGACCAACACCTGCACCGTCTCCGGCGGCACCGCCACCAGCGGCGGCGGGCATTTCAAATGCTGCTGGCCGGGCTGGGGCTGCGTCCATTGCGACGCGAGCGGCGGCGAGATCGTGGCCGATCAATGCTGGACCGATTGCGAGAGCCAAGCCTGCCGCGACGCCAACGCCGGCGACCGCCTGGGCCTGCCGCCGACCAAGAAACCGCCGGCGGCAAAGGTTCCCGGCACCACGCCCGGCACCGTGGCGCCGCAGCAGACGCCGAAGCCGAACAAGCAGCCGGCAACACCCGGCGCCGGCACATTGCAATAGGCACACCGCAATAGGAAACCGCCCCCGCGCGTTGCGACGCGGGGGCGATCCTAGCGTCTACGCGGCGATATATATTACGCCGCGATGTCCTGGCGGCCGCGATATTCCGCCAGTTCGGCGATGGTCAGCAGCGGGAAGCCGTTGCGCCGCGCATAGGCCTTGGCGCGCAGGCCGCGCAGCATCTCGCCCTTGCGGTCCATCAGCTCGCACAGCACGGCCGCCGGCTTCAATCCGGCGAGGCGCGCCAGATCGACCGAGCCTTCGGTGTGGCCGCGGCGGCTGAGCACGCCGCCCGGCTGCGCGCGCAGCGGGAAGACATGGCCCGGCCGCGCCAAATCCTCCGGCCGCGCATGATCGGCGATCGCCGCGCGCACCGTGGCCAGGCGGTCGGCGGCGGAGACGCCGGTGGTGACGCCGATCTTGGCCTCGATCGAGACGGTGAAGGCGGTGCCGTAGCGCGACTGGTTGTTGGCGACCATCGGCGGCAGGTCGAGCTGCCGAATCATCGCATCGTCCAGGCACAAACAGACGATGCCGCTGCAATCGCGGATCATCCGGGCCATCACGTCGTGGCTCAGGGTCTCGGCGGCGGCGATCAGATCGGCTTCGTTCTCGCGGTCATGATCGTCCATCAGCACGATGGGCAGGCCGTTGCGCATGGCCGCGCAGGCGGCTTCGATGCGCTGCTCCAGCGGATTGCGGATGGAGTAGGCGGATCGCTTGAAGTTCAAACGATTGGTGGTCAGGCGATTAGACATGACGAAACGCTCCTCGCGTGAGTTCGGTTGCGAAAAACGTTTCAGGGCTTGAGAAGCCGCACGGCCCGCCGACCCGCGAAGCGGAATCCGGACGTTGCGGCTCATCGTCTTCTTTCATCCGGACTGTGACCGTCGGCCCAGGCATCTGACCTGGTCTGCTGACCCGCGGACCTGAGAGGTCCGCGGCGCTCGCGGGCTCGGCGACGCTCATCTTATTCAAGACTGGCGTCACCCTACCGCCGGTGGGGAGTTTCACCCCGCCCTGAAGACGTAACGACACGAAACTGGCAGAGGGGAACGGCCCCCGTCAAGTCCAGCGGATGGACCTGTTTGGGCCGCCTTATTTCGGCTTTCTCGGCACCACGCATTTGGCGGTGAAGATCAGCAGCAATTCGCCCTTCTGGTTGCGGGCCTCGGTGCGCAGCAGGGCCATGCCGCGCTCCGGCTTGGAGCGCGAGGGCGTCACTTCCATGATCTGGCTCGTCACGTGCAGCACGTCGTCTGGTCGCGTCGCCTGCGGCCAGGAAACTTCCGCGCCGCCGCCGATCAGCCCGCCGGCGATCGGCACATGCTCGGCGATCATGCGCATGGCGAGGCAGACGATGTGCCAGCCGCTGGCGGCGAGGCCGCCGAAGAACGTGCCTTTGGCCGCTTCCTCATCCAGATGAAATGGCTGTGGATCGAACTCGCGGGCGAACTTCTTGACCTGCGCCGGATCCAGCGCATGGGTGCCGCACTCGAAGCGCAGACCGGGATGCAGGTCCTCGAGATAAAGCAAGGCGCGCGGCGCGTCGTTCGGCATGTTCCGCCCCTGGGCAGCATCGGATGCGGGAGCCTTACGGGTCCGCGCCGCGCCGGTCAAGGCGACAGCCACGCGTACAAAAAGATAGCTTCGTCCGCCGCTAGTCCGGCGGACGAAACCGAGGTACCACAGGAACGCTATTTCAGGCACACCGCCTCGACATTGTTGCCGTCCGGGTCGGTCAGGAAGGCGGCGTAGTATTTCGGGCTGTAGTCGGCGCGCAGGCCGGGCTTGCCATTGTCGCCGCCGCCGGCCTTCACGCCATCCTTGTGGAACTTGTCGACCGAGGCGCGGTCCTTGGCCTTGAACGCAAGATGCACACCCGGCGCCTTCGTGCCTTTGTCGGCATAGAGCCACAAGGCCGGCTCGCCTTCCGGCCCGAAGCCGGCGCCGTTGGCATCCTGCGAGCAGAGTTCATGGCCGAGGCCGCTGAGCGCCGCCTTGTAGAAGCGCACACTCGCGGCCAGATCCTTCACATGCAGTCCGACATGATCGTACATCGCCAATCTCCTCTTGAGTCCGAGGAGATCAGCCTAGGGAATAGGCCGCGATGCGGTCTTGGAGGATTTTGCGCTCGCCTTTCGCGGCGCGGCGGAATTCGCGTGGGGATACGCCGGCGGCGCGGCGGAAGGTGCGCACGAAATTGGAAAGATCGGCGAAGCCGACATCATAGGCGATGGCGGTGATGCTGATCCTCGGATCGGTCAGAAGGCGCGCCGCCGTGCGCAGGCGGCAACGCACCAGATATTGATGCGGCGTGACACCCAGTACCCGCGCGAACAGGCGCAGGAAATGGAACGGGCTCAAGCCCGCCTGGGCCGAAACCGCGTCGAGGTCGATCGCCTCGCTGGCATGTTCCTCCAGCCACAGGGCCGCTTCGACCGCGCGGCGGCGGTCGCGCGCCGGGTTGAGCGCCGGCTTCCTGTCGGTTGCCGCATTCTTCACACCGGCGGCGCCACCGGCCAGACCGAGAAAGCGCGCCGTCATCAGCAGGCCGACCTCGTCGAGGCCGAGATCGTTGCGCGATGAAGCCGCGGCATCCGCCAGCTCCGCCGTCACCATCAGCTCCGGCAGCGGCGGCAGGGCGCCGATTTTCCAGACCGCCTGGTGGTCGCCGAGACTCTCCACCAATTCCGGCGCCAGTTGGAACGACAGGCATTCGTCGCCGCACACATGATCGTGGCTGCAGACATATTCATCGCCGGCATTGCCGATCAGCACCGATCCCGCCACCAGCTCGAAATCCCGGCCGCGCGTGCGATAGCCGAAGCTGCCCCTGCGCACGAACGAGATCGAGGCGCGGTTGTGCCGCTCGAGGAACGGCTTGGCGCCGAGGCCGACCTCGCACCGGTAATCGTAGACGTTCAGGCTGCGGCTTTGCGAAATGCGCGTGGCGCTCATGACGGCCATTCTAGCAGGGGCCGGAAATCCTGCCAGCCCGCCCATCCGCCAACTTGGAGAAAGTTGCTATCGGGACGCCTTGGCTTCCAGCACCCGACGCCGCGCCAGCGCGTCCTGGGGCCACAATTTCTCGCGCTCATAGAATTCGTGGAACACCGGCGCGCCCGGGGGCAGCACGACCCAGGGCTGCTTGGACATGGTGAAGATGTGCGCGTCGGGCGGCAGGCGGTCGGGCTCATCCAATGTGCCCACCCGTACGAAGCGCGCCAGAGGACCGAGGCTGGAATAATTGCTCCACAGCGCCACATGGCATTTCGGGCAGCGCGCGATCTGCTGCCCGGCGCCGCTTAAGGACGGCGTGTCGACCAAATCCACCTCGCCCGCCAGCAGCTCCACCCGATCTGCCTCGATCATGGCGTTGATGACGAAGGCCGAGCCCGTCTCGCGCTGGCACCAGCGGCAATGGCAGCAATTCACGAACATGGGCCGGCTGAGCAGCCGATAGCGCACAAAGTTGCAGGTGCAGTGACCGGTGAAGGTTTCGCTCATTCGGCTTGCCTCAAGAATGCTCCCGGCACGATCCTAGCGCCGGCACTGTGCCGGCACTTGGAGAATTTTGCGCCCTCTCACAGGCCCCGGTCGAATTGGATCGGAGAGCCGTCGAAGAAGCGCGACAGACGGTAGGGTGTCGGATCGACCACCGGCCGGTCACCGCTGACCAGCTCGGCGACCAGGCGTCCCGCGCCCGGGCCGATTCCGAAGCCGTGGCCGGAAAAGCCGGTGGCGATGAAGCAACCGGGCAGCGATTCCACGGCCGAGATCACCGGCACCGCGTCCGGCGTCACGTCGATGAGGCCGGCCCAATGCTGCGCGACCGTCGCATCGCGCAAGGCCGGGAAGACCGTCTTCACCTGGTTCAGCGCATCTTCGCTCAGCTTGCGCTCCGGCTCCGGGTCCAGCACGCGCACGCGCTCGAAGATGGTCGTCCGGTCCGGCGCCAGTTGCGACGATGCCTGCCATTCCTCGGCGAAGCGCGAACCCAGGCGGAAGCGCAGGCTTTTCCATTCATGCTTCAGGCTGGGCAGGAACTTGGAAAAGAAGCGGAAGGAATCCGGCACGATGTCGACCAGGCTGGATGAGCCGTTGGCCACGTTGTAGCCGCCGTCGGAACGTCGGCGCAGGCCGAAATGGCTTTCCCACAAGGCCGCCTCCGGGCCGCCCTCAATCGGATCGGTGCGCAGCACCGAGGCCAGCACCTTCAATTGCGGCAGGGCGACGCCAAAGGTCGCGCAGAACAGCCGCGACCATGCCCCGCCCGCCAACACCACGGAAGAACAGGCGATGCGGCCCTTTTCCGTCACCACCCCGGCGACGCGGCCGGCGGCGATGTCGAGGCCGCGCACGGCGCACTGGGTCAGGATCGCGGCGCCCGCGCGCCGCGCCGCGTTGGCGATGGCCGGGGCAGCCTTCTGCGGCTCCGCCCGGCCGTCCGTCGGCGCGTAGTGCGCGCCGGCATAGCGGCGCGTCGCGCCGGGAATGATACCGTCCAGCTCATCCGGCCGCAGGATGCGCGCGACCTTCTGGAAATCGCGGCAATGATCCTCGGCCTTGGCCAGCCAGCTCTCGTACTGCGTGACTTCCGCCGCATCGTCGCAGAGATAGGCGATGCCCGCGGCGCGAAACCCTGTCTCCGCCTCCACCAGTTGGTTCATGCCGGGCCACAGGCGCAGCGCCTCCAGCGCCAGCGGCACCTCGCGCAGGTCGCGCCCGATGGTGCGGCACCAACCCCAGTTGCGCGAGGATTGCTCGCCCCCGATCTCGCCCTTCTCGCACAAGGCGACGGAAATGCCGCGCCGCGCCAGGAACAGGCTGGCGCAGACGCCGATGATGCCGCCGCCGATGACGACGACATCGGCGCGCGGCGGCAAAGAAGGATCGAAAAGAACGGGATCGACGGGGGGACCCATGAAAGACACGCGGCTGTGAAGGTGCCGCATGGAATCAGGCCATATTTGCGCTGTCAAAGTACTTCTATACGCATAACTAGTTCTGGTAGAGTTTGATGGTAACGAACGGTACCGCGCAACCATTCACCCAACTAGTTGATGGCCGAAAAGAAGAAACAGTCTAAGCCAAAACTCGGCGCCACCGCCAAGCTCGAAGGTGTGGTTAGCGCTCGATATAGCCGCAACCATTCAATTAAAGAAACAATACCCGCCGACGTTACACGCGCGAAAACAGGCGCCTGGCTCGATTTAATCTCTCCATTTACAGAGTGGGCAGGCCTCAAGGGAGACGAACTTCGA
>DASZQC010000282.1:0-6151 GCA_035549815.1 Dongiaceae bacterium | reverse complement strand
GCGCGAGGCCAGGATCCATGGAATGGCCGGCCCCTCGCGGATGATGGTCAGGTTCGGGATGTGCCCCGCCCATTCGTGCCAGCGGTCCATGCGCTCGCTGGGATGCGGGCGCAGCACGATCTTCACGTCCGGGAACTGCTTGCGCAGCTTGGGCAGGAATTCCACCAGGGCCGCCTGGTTGGCGACCTCCATCAGGCGGCCTTCCTCGATATGCTTGGCCTGGCGCGGATCGCTGAGGTCGATCTTTCCCATCCGCACGAGGTTGCGGATGATCTCGTCGACGTCGCCCTTCTCGGTGTTGGTGAAGCCGAGATTGGAATTGATCAGGATGAACTCGCCGTGCTTGCGCTTGATGTCGGCCACGTCCTGGTCGTAGATCGCGCGCAGCTCCGGCCGCATCAGGTCCCAGCGCGGATTGCAGGCCTGGGTGACATGGTCATGGTCCAGGCCGAAATTGGCGGTGAAGGCCTCGGCGTTGTGAGCCCCGGACAGGAAGATGTCGTCGGTCTCCGACACCGCGGCGGAGGAAATCCACCAGAAATTCCGGTTCTGCACGATGAGGCCCGGCATCTCCTCATCCACCGCGACGACGGTATAGCCGGCCCCTTTGGCCCGTTGCAGCATCTTGGCGTCGCGCACGGTCAGCGTCTTGGAGCAATAGATGCCCGGCGTCATGCGTTCGATGTTGCGCTCGATCAGCCATTTCTGGCCCAGCACCACCTCGAAGCCGCGATCGACCGCGACCGCCGCCAGCAACAGGCGGGAATCGAGCTCGCGCGAGGCGATCTCCATGGGGAAGTAGATGATTTTCGCGAGTGTGCCGGGCATCCCAATGCTCAAGGAGCTTGAACTATTTCCGTGTATGTAACGGAGGTGTCGCACGGGCGCAATGGCGCCGCGCGCCGCAGCCGGTGCCCTTCCCCATTGGAATCAATGGAAATTTTGCCAGATCGCCGCCCTTGCGGAGCGACCGGACCGGGCCTTATCTGTTTCCCGGCATTTCGGCCAGGGTTTCGAGTCGGCAAAGGTCTTCATGAGCGATCTATTCGGCGGCAACGGCAAGAAGGGCGGCGATTACTCCGCCAAGGATATCGAGGTTCTAGAAGGCCTGGAGCCGGTGCGGCGCCGGCCCGGCATGTATATTGGCGGCACCGACGAGCGGGCGCTGCATCACCTGGTCGCCGAGATCCTGGACAATTCGATGGACGAGGCCGTCGCCGGCCATGCCACCCGCATCGAGGTCGAACTGGACGCCGACGGCTATGTCACCGTGCGCGACAATGGCCGTGGCATCCCCATCGAGCCGATGGCGAAATACGGCAACAAGCCGGCAATCGAAGTCATCCTGACCACGCTGCATTCCGGCGGCAAGTTCAGCGGCAAGGTCTATGAGACCTCCGGCGGCCTGCATGGTGTCGGCATGTCGGTGGTGAATGCGCTGAGCGACGATTTCACGGTCGAGATCGCGCGCGGCAAAGAGCTTTACGTTCAGGTCTATAGCAAGGGAAAGCCGAAGGGAAAGCTGAAGAACGCCGGCGCCGTGAATCGGCGCGGCACCACCATCCGCTTCCACCCCGACCCGGAAATCTTCGGCAAGCAAGCGCATTTCCGCCCCAACCGTCTCTACAAGATGTGCCGGTCCAAGGCCTATCTCTTTGGCGGGGTGGAGATCCGCTGGTCCTGCGACCCGAAGCTGATCACCGGCGAGGACAAGACCCCGGCGGAAGAGACGCTGCATTTTCCCGGCGGCCTGTCGGATTTCCTCACCACCAACCTCGAAGGGCGCCTGACCATCACCTCGACGCCGTTCCAGGGCCAAGCGGAGTTTCCCGAGAAGCAAGGCCGCGTCGAATGGGCGATCGCCTGGCCGGCGGAAGAGGATGAGGAAGGCGGGTTCCTCAACTCCTATTGCAACACCGTGCCGACGCCGGAAGGCGGCACGCACGAGGCCGGCCTGCGCGCCGCCCTCAGCCGCTCGCTCAGGGCCTATGGCGAGCTGACCGGCAACCGCAAGGCCGGGCAGATCACGGCGGAGGACATCACCGGCGGGGCGATGATGATGCTCTCCGTCTTCATCCGTGACCCGCAGTTCCAGGGCCAGACCAAGGAAAAACTGGCAACGGCGGAGGCCGCGCGCCTGGTGGAGGCCTCGATCAAGGACCATTTCGACCACTGGCTCTCGGGCGAGCCCAAGCGCGCCGAGGATCTGCTCAAGTGGGTGATCGAGAAGGCCGAGGAACGTCTGCGCAAGCGCCAGGACAAGGAAATCCTGCGCAAGACCGCGACGCGCAAGCTGCGCCTGCCCGGCAAATTATCGGATTGCACCAAGACCGGCCCGGGTACCGAGATTTTCCTGGTCGAAGGCGATTCCGCCGGCGGCTCCGCCAAGTCGGCGCGCATCCGCGAGACGCAGGCGGTGCTGCCGTTGCGCGGCAAGATCCTGAACGTGGCCAGCGCCTCGGCCGACAAGCTCTCCGGCAACCAGGAGCTGATCGATCTGATCCAGGCGCTGGGCTGCGGCACGCGCGACAAGTATGATGACGAGCGCCTGCGCTACGACAAGGTCATCATCATGACCGACGCCGACGTGGACGGCGCGCACATCGCCTCGCTGCTGATGACGTTCTTCTTCCGCGAGATGCCGGATCTGATCCAGAACGGTCATCTGTTCCTGGCGCAGCCGCCCCTCTATTCCATCACCCAGGGCACCAAGAAGGTCTACGCCCGCGACGATGCCCATAAGGACGAACTGCTGAGGACCGAGTTCGCAGGCCGCGGCAAAGTGGAGATCAGCCGCTTCAAGGGTCTCGGAGAAATGCCCGCCGCAGACCTGAGGAAGACCACCATGGATCCGGCGCACCGGGTTCTGTTGAAGGTTCGCGCGCCGCACCGCTATGTCGAGGAAGAGCGCGACGAGGCACGCGAAACCTCGGACCTGGTCGAACGCCTGATGGGCCGCAAGCCGGAATTGCGCTTCCAGTACATCCAGGAAAATGCGCAATTTGCGCGCGATCTGGACGTCTAGGACGGTTGCCGGGGGTGCATGCGCCAGCCGTCGGCGCGGGCGTGAGTCAGCGATTCCACCCTTGACCGGAAGAACGCGGCGCTGACGGAGAATTGCCCATGACCTACAAGGAGTACAACGCCTTCTGCAAAGCCCTGCTCGCCACGACCTATGTCGTGCAATGGGGCGGGTCGCATGTGTGGAAGGTCGGCGGCAAGGTATTCGCCATCGGCGGGTGGGACGACGGCGAACAGCCGCACATCACCTTCAAGGTGTCGCCGATCGCCTACGAGATGCTGAAGGACCGCAAGGGCCTGCGCCCAGCGCCCTATCTGGCGTCGCGCGGCATGAAATGGATTCAGCATTACGGGAAACCCGGGCTCTCGGACAAAGACCTGAAGGGCTATCTCAAGGAATCGCACCGGATCGTGGCGCTCGGCCTGTCGAAGAAGAAACGGCGGGAACTGGGCTTGCCCGAAGCATAGAGGCGGCCGCCGCACCATCCTGGGACATGGTGCGGCGGTGTCGCGTCAAGCCTTCCAGAACGGCTTGCGTCCCTCGCGCCAGGCATCGGCCCTGGAAATGCCGATATCCTTGCGCATATGGTCGCTCATCATCCGGAGCTGGTAACGCGACCGGTGACGCCGCCGCCATTCCCACAGCGCATCGACCGCTAGACTCGCCCGGGCAAGCGGCCATGCACTCCAGAGCCGTCGCGGCAACAGGACGAGGCCGCTTCTGATCGTTCCCATGGCCTGTGCCTCAGTCTCAGGCGAAGGCCGGCGCGACCTCAGCCAGCTTCTGCTCCGCGCCGGGCGCAATGTCCCGGACAGTGGCGAGGAAGTTCGGATGGCTGATGCCGGAGCCGATGAAAGTCCAGCGCTGCGCCTGGTGCTGCACCTGCATGAACTGCCCCTGCTCCGCTTCGTTCAGCTTGCGGCCGGTGACCTGCATGAAGGTCTCCATGTCGAACTTGGTCTGCTGCAGTACGGCACCGTCGAAAATGCCGCCCAGCGCCAGATATCCTTCGATCGCGGTGGCGATCTCGTCCGCTGTGCGGTCCTTGGCCAGTTCCATGATCATCAGCGTATCGAGCTTGGCGTGCTGCACCTCCTCCATCCAATGGTGCTTCAGGAGGCTCTTGAAGTGCTCGTCCAGCCGGGCGTCGTCTTTCACGCTGCCCACGTAGTGCGCCTGGACCATCCATTCGATGTGCAGAACGAGCAGCGCGACCGACAGCCGGTCATGCGACAGCACCACCTTGGCGATCTCCTGCGGCGTGCCGATGACGGCGCAGGGCGTGCCGAAGCCGGCGTCGAACGCCTCGCGGAAGCGCTTGAACAAATGAATGTGCTTGGCCTCTTCGCTGGCGAACTGGAGGTAGGCCCGCGTGCGCAAGTCGTCCTTGTCCAGGTCCATGCGCGCATGGTCGAGCACGTAGGGCAGGATGAATTCCTCCACCAGCCCGAACATGTAGAGATAGCCGTAGCCGCGGATCTGGTTGAGGATGCGCTTCTCGTCGGTGCTCAGGAACCGCAGCTCCTCCACGCGCGCGAGCGATTCCGGCATGAACCGCCGGCTGAAATCCAGCCGATGCTCGCCGCCGATAATATCGTCGACTTGCCAATTGATGCGTTGCGACGCCTGCAAGGTGGCGCCGAAACTATATTGCTGATGCATGTGACACTCCCTCGATACGAATGATCGCCGGTCGCCCGGCGGTGACGGAAAGCTAGGGAGAGGCCGGATTCGCCGCTTGCAGATCGCCTGACGATTTCATGCAGAAGTCCGGATTTTGTGGTAAGCCACACGAAAATACTCCGGCTTATGACGATGATCGCGGCAAACCTTAACAAGAATTGTGTCAGTTTCGGCACCTATGTCATTGATCTGGCGAATTTCGAGGTCCGCCAGGATGGCGAGAAGCGTCCGGTCGAGCCGCAGGTCTTCGACCTCCTCGCCTTTCTGGTGCGCAACCCCGACCGCCTCGTCACCAAGGACGAGCTGATCGAAAAGGTCTGGAACGGCCGCATCGTCTCCGACGCCACGTTGGCCAGCCGGCTCAAGGCGGCGCGGCGCGCCATCGGCGACGACGGCGGGCAGCAGAAGCTGATCCGCACCGTGCATGGACGCGGCATCCGCTTTATCGGCCAGCCGGCGCCGGCCGCCGCGGAGACGGAACACCCTGTCCTGAAACAGGACATCCGGTTTTGCCGCGCCAGCGATGGCGTGCGCCTCGCCTATGCGACAACCGGCAATGGCCCGCCGCTGTTGAAGCCGGCCAACTGGCTCAGCCATCTCGAATTCGACCTGATCAGCCCGGTCTGGCGCCATTGGATCGCGGAGCTGTCGCGCGACCACACACTGATCCGCTACGACAAGCGCGCCAACGGCCTGTCGGACTGGGACGTTGCCGACCTATCGTTCGATGCGCTGGTGCACGATCTGGAGACCATCGTCGATGCCGCCGGCCTCGACCGCTTTCCCATGTTCTGCCTGTCGCAGGGCTGCGCCATCGCCATCGCCTATGCGCTGCGCAATCCGGGCCGGGTGACGCGCATGGTGCTCTATGGCGGCTATGCCCGCGGCTATGCCCGTCGCGGCAACCCGACGATCGAGGCGCAGCGCACCGCGCTCGGCACCCTGATGCAGCATGGCTGGGGCCAGGACAACCCGGTGTTCCGGCAGATCTTCACCAGCATGTTCATTCCCGACGGCACGGCCGAGCACCAGCAATGGTTCAACGACATCCAGCGCGAAGCGGCATCACCGGCCAACGCCCACCGCATTCACAAGCTGGTCGGCGAGATCGACATCCGCCCTTTGCTGCCGCAGCTCGACGTGCCGACTTTGGTGCTGCACGGCCGCGGCGACCAGGTCGTGCCGTTCGAGGAAGGCCGTATCTTGGCCTCGGAAATTCCCGGCGCGCGGTTCGTCCCGCTGGAAAGCCGCAACCACGTGCTGCTGGAGAACGAGCCGGCGTGGGAGCGGATGCTGGAAGCGACGCGGGCGTTCCTGGTTCAAGATTCCTGAACTGGTAGGCGTCGGCGCTAGCTGATGGCTGGCGACGGCCCGCCATCATCGCCTTCGAAGACCTTCCGCGCGTCGTCGCTGATCCGCTGGAAGGCTAGTAGGATGCGTGGCTCG
>DASZQC010000281.1:0-1507 GCA_035549815.1 Dongiaceae bacterium | reverse complement strand
GAAGATCTCCTCCCGGGCGATGCGCATCTGGTTGGTGACGCCCTCGAAGATGGTCGGCTCAACGAAATAGCCGCCGCTCGATTCATGCAGCCGCTTGCCGCCGAAAGCGATCTTGGCGCCTTCTTGTCTGCCGATGTCGATGTAGGACAGGACTTTCTTGAGATGTCCTTCCTCGATCATCGCGCCCACCTTGGTCTCGGGTGAGAACGGATCACCCACCTTCCAGCCGCTGAATTGCGCGGAAAGCTTTTCCAGGAGCCTGTCCTTCACCTGCTCCTGCACGATCAGGCGAGACCCGGCGCTGCAATTCTCGCCCTGGCAGAACAGGATTCCGGCGGCGACCTGCTCGGCCACCGGATCGAGATTGCCGACGTCGCCCATGACCAGCGCCGGGCTCTTGCCGCCGCATTCCAGCACGATGCGCTTCATGTTGGATTCGGCGGCGTATTTCAGGAACAGCCGGCCCACTTCGCCGGAGCCGGTGAAGCTCACGCAATTGATGTCCATGTGGCGGCCGACCGCCTGGCCAGCCGTCTCGCCGAAGCCCGGCACCACGTTGAAGACGCCTTCGGGGATGCCGGCCTCCGCCGCCAGCTTCGCCAGGCGCAGCATGGTGAGCGGCGTCTGCTCGGCGGGCTTCAGCACCAGCGAGTTGCCGCCGGCCAAGGCGGGGGCGATCTTCCACATCGCCACGAAAAGCGGGAAGTTCCAGGGCAGGACTGTGCCGACCACGCCGATCGGCTCGCGGATGATCATGGACACGACGTCATGCGGCGTCGGCGAGACCTGGTCATAAAGCTTGTCGATCGCCTCGGCATGCCAGCGCAGGGTCTCGATCGTGTCCGGCAGATCCACATTCAGCGAATCCAGGATCGGCTTGCCGCAATCCAGCGTCTCCATCACCGCCAGTTCCTGCAAATCGCGCTCGATCAGATCGGCGAAGCGCAGCAACGTCTTCTTGCGCTCCCGCGGCGCCATGCGCGACCAGGAGCCGGACTCGAAGGCCTTGCGCGCCACCTTCACCGCGAGGTCGACGTCGGCGGAATCGCATTCGGCGACTTTGGTGATCGTCTTGCCAGTGGCCGGATTCTCGGTCTCGAAGGTCTTGCCGGAGAGCGAGGGCACATATTTGCCGCCGATGAAGGCCTGGGTGTCGAAGGCAAGCCTGGCGGCGGCGGCGTGGTACTGGGCACCGGTCATGGCAGTCATCAGAACAACTCCTTGGATTTAGCGGGTGCCAATGCTGATCCCATCGGCGGAAAAAACGTGGCAATCGCGCGGGTCGAAACCGACACGGATGCGCTGCTGGCCCTGGACGATGCCGCCCAGATGGCGGATGACCAGCGCGCCGGCCGGCGTGTTCGGCGCGTGCAGATAGGAGGTGCCGCCGAGCTGTTCGACGAATTCCACGTCGGCGTCGAGCTGGACGGGCGCGCCAGCCGCGGCGGCGATGTGTTCTGGCCGGATGCCGATCGTGATCTCCTCGCCGATGGCGCGGCCGCTGGTC
>DASZQC010000280.1:0-31315 GCA_035549815.1 Dongiaceae bacterium | reverse complement strand
GATGATCGGCCAGTTGATCGAAGACGGGCCGCGATTGCGCGGCAACAAGGACGGGTGGTACTGAAAGGTGCCCTTGGTCGGCAGGTCGATCACGTCCTGCGGCACAAACAACGTCACATAGGCCATCATGCAGACATCGGGCTTGTAGCGTGCCATCAGCTCCTTGGCTTCCGGCGTCTTCCACGAAGCGGGCTGATGCAGCGGCAGGCCCTTCTTTTCGGCGAGCTCGGCCAGCGCGTCGCGCGGCCTTCCTTCCTTGTCCGGCGCCGAGAAGACGGCCACCACGTTCTCGCCCTTCTCGAGCAGCTTCTCCAGGACCGCGCAGCCGAACGCCTGCTGACCGTGTACCACGATCCTCATGACGCCTCCTCTTTCAATGAATCGAAACCCCGATCCAGACCGTATGCAGGCTGGATCGGGGATGCAAGATCAGGATTGCGCGCTTATTGGGCAGCCGCCGTCGCCGGTTCGCCGATCGCGCCCGAGCTTTGCACTCGCGCCAGGTCGGCCTCCGAATAGCCGAGTACCTCGCGCAGAATCTCGGCCGTGTGCTCGCCCAGCAGTGGCGAACGGCGCACGTCCGTCGGACTGTCCGAGAGCTTGATCGGATTGCCGACCGAGAGATATTTGCCGCGCGTGGGATGATCGACCTCTACCACGGTGCCGGTCTTGCGCAAGGACGGTTCCTCGGCCAGTTCCTTCATCGACAGGATCGGGCCACACGGAATGTCGTACTTGTTGAGGATGTCCATGGCCTCGAACTTGGTCTTGGTCATGGTCCATTGCTCGATCGTGTCGAAGATGTGCTTCAGACGCGGCAGGCGCGCCGGCGGCTTGGCGTAATCGGGATCGGTCTTCCATTCCGGCTTGCCGATCACGTCGCAGATCTGCTCCCAGACCGGCGCCTGGGTGATGAAGTAGATGTAGGCGTTGGGATCGGTCTCCCAGCCCTTGCATTTCAGGATCCAGCCGGGCTGGCCGCCGCCGGAATCGTTGCCGGCGCGCGGCACGGCATCGCCGAACGGAATGTTCTGACCGAACTGGCTGTATTCCTTGAGCGGGCCGTGCGCCAGGCGCTGCTGATCGCGCAGCTTCACGCGGCACAGGTTGAGCACGCCGTCCTGCATGGCCGCCGTCACCCGCTGGCCACGCCCGGTCTTGGTGCGCTGGAACAGCGCCGTGACGATGCCGAGCGCGAGATGCAGCCCGGTCCCGGAATCGCCGATCTGCGCGCCGGTCACCAGCGGCGGCCCGTCGCGGAACCCGGTGGTCGAAGCGGAGCCGCCCGTGCATTGGGCGACGTTCTCATAGACCTTGCAATCCTCGTACGGCCCAGGGCCGAAGCCCTTGATCGAGGCCAGGATGATCCTCGGGTTGAGCTCCTGGATCCGCGCCCAGGTGAAGCCCATGCGGTCGAGCGCGCCGGGGGCGAAATTCTCGACCATCACGTCACAGGTCTTCACCAGGCCTTCGAGGATCTTCTTGCCCTCGGGATTCTTGCCGTCGATCGTGATCGACCGCTTGTTGTGGTTCAGCATCGTGAAATAGAGGCTGTCCACGCCCGGAATGTCGCGCAATTGCCCGCGCGTGATATCGCCCTCACCGGGGCGCTCGACCTTGATCACGTCCGCGCCGAACCACGCCAGAAGCTGCGTGCAGGTCGGCCCCGATTGAACATGGGTGAAATCCAGAATCTTGACGCCTTCGAGAGCTCTCATTGCATCCTCTTACTGCTCAAAGGTTTGGGTTGGCTTACGCCGGCTTCTTCTTGGACAGCGCGCTCTGCGGATTGAGATTGCCGATGCGTCCGCTTTCGCTGCCGGCCGCCGGATCGATCACCGCGTTGACCAGCGTGGGCTTGCCGGAATCGAGCGCGGCGTTGACGGCGCGCTTGAGCTCGTCGGGCGAGGTCGCGTTCACGCCCACGCCGCCGAACGCCTCCATCATCTTGTCGTAGCGCGCGCCCTTGACGAACACGGTCGTCGCCGGGTCGTCGCCCGTCTTGTTGACGTCGGTGCCGCGATAGATGCCATCATTGTTGAAGATGACGACGCAGACCGGCAGCTTGTAGCGGCAGATCGTCTCGACCTCCATGCCGCAGAAGCCGAAGGCGCTGTCGCCCTCGACCGCGAGCACCGGATGGCCGGTCTCGACGGTGGCGGCGATCGCCTGGCCCATGCCGATGCCCATGATGCCCCAGGTGCCGACATCGAGGCGCTTGCGTGGCTTGTAGATGTCGATCACGCCGCGGGCGAGATCGAGCGTATTGGCGCCCTCGTTGACCAGGATGGTCTCGGGACGCTCCTTGATGATGGTGCGCAAGACGCCGAGCGCGCCGTGATAGTCCATCGGCACGTTGTTGTTCATCAGGCGCGGCGCCATCTTGGCGACGTTCTCCTCGCGCTTCGCCGTGACCGCCTTGATCCAGTCGGCCGGCGCATCCCATTTGCTGCCCATGGCGTTGAGCAAAGCCGTGACGCAGGAGCCGATGTCGCCGACGATGGGCGCCGCGATCTCGACATTCGAATCCATCTCCTTGGGCTCGATGTCGATCTGGATGAATTTCTTCGGCGCGTCGCCCCAGTTCTTGCCCTTGCCGTGGGAGAGCAGCCAGTTGAGCCGCGCCCCGATCATCACGACGACGTCGGAATCCTTGAGGACGGTCGAACGCGCGGCGCCGGCGCATTGCGGATGGGTGTCGGGCAGCAATCCCTTGGCCATGCTCATCGGCAGGAAAGGAATGCCGGTCTTCTCGACGAACGCGCGGATGGTATCGTCGGCCTGCGCATAAGAGGCACCCTTGCCCAAGATGATCAGCGGGCGTTTCGCGCTCTTGAGAACATCGAGCGCACGCTTGACGGAGTCGGGCGCCGGAATCTGCGCCGGAGCCGGGTCGATCACCTTGACCAGCGACTTCCTGCCGGCCTCGGCATTCAGCACCTGGCCGAACAGCTTGGCCGGCAAATCGAGATAGACGCCGCCGGGGCGGCCCGACACGGCCGAGCGGATGGCGCGCGCGATGCCAATGCCGATGTCCTGCGCGTGCAGGACGCGGTACGCCGCCTTGCACATCGTCTTGGCGACGGCCAGTTGGTCCATCTCTTCGTAATCGCCCTGCTGCAGGTCGACGATCTCGCGCTCGGACGAGCCGGAGATGAGGATCATCGGATAGCAATTGGTGGTGGCGTGGGCGAGCGCGGTCAGGCCGTTGAGGAAGCCCGGCGCCGAGACGGTGAGGCAGATGCCGGGCTTCTTGGTGAGGAAGCCCGCGATCGCCGCGGCGTAGCCGGCATTCTGCTCGTGGCGGAAGGAAAGCACGCGAATGCCCTCCGCCTGCGACATGCGCAGGAAGTCCGTGATCGGAATCCCGGGTACGGCATAGATCGTCTTCACGCCGTTGAGCTTGAGCGCGTCGATGACCAGATGGAAACCATCGGTCAGCGCCTGCGACGCATCCCCTTCGGGCCCGCCGTCAAACTGAGTTGCCTCGGCTTTGGCCGCGCCTTCAGCCATTCAATTCCTCCCGTATTAACTCGCCGCCGTTAAGTGCTGGCGTTTGGTATACCATACACCAGAGCTCAAACCGCTGGCAAGACCCCGGTTCCCACCCGGCCGCCGGGCGTTTAGTCGAGATATGTGCAGTGGCGCTCGACATGCGCCGCAAGGTCGAGCGTATGCCGGCGCACCAGATCCTCGGCCTTTACCGTATCGCGCGCTTCCAGCGCCCCGATGATGGCGAGATGCTCGGCCATCGAACGGTCGGCGCGGTTGTCCTGGGCAATGGTCGCGCGCCGTATGGCGCGCATATGGATGAAGAGGTTCTTCGTCGTATCTTCGATGAGCTTGCAGCCGCCGAGCCGGATGATCGCCTGATGGAAGGCGATGTTGGCTTCGGAATATTCGTTCATGTGCTCCCTTGGATGCGTGCTCTTGAAGCTCGCGAACAAGGCGCGGAGCGATGCGATGGCGTCGTCGCTGGCGTAGTTGGTCGCGAGCCGCGCCGCCATGCTTTCAAGCGCCGCCCAGACATAGATCATGTCGACGATCTGGGCCTTGGTCTTGCGCACCACGAAGATGCCGCGGCGGGGCTCGGTCCGGATGAAGCCTTCCTGCTCCAGCAGCGACATGGCCTCGCGGATCGGCGTGCGGCTGACACCCAGGTCCTGCGACAGCTGACGCTCGTCCAGGCGGACCTCGGCGCGGTGGCCGTAGATATCCATCTGCGTGATCGCCCGCTTCAGCACCTCGTAAGCCTGATTGCGGTAGCTGAACGTCGTATTGAGCGGCGCGACCGTAAGCTTCGGAATGTCGTCCACTTCAATCCCCCGCCAATGGCTGCACTCCTCCCGGCCTGGCGACGTCCACCATCCGCCAGGCCCCATCTATCACCTATTCAGCCGGCAAGTGCGACGCGGGCCGCAGATGCCGAAGCGCAGCCGAAATCAGCGGCCAGAACAGCATGACAAGAGCCAGTCCGCAGATCGATCCCACTAAGCCGTTCGACCAGAAGATCGACAGACTGCCGTCCGAGAGCACCATGGCATTGCGGAAATTGCTCTCCGCCATGTCGCCAAGCACCAACGCCAGCACCAGCGGCGCCAGCGGATAGTTCAGCTTCTTGAACGCATAGCCGACGACGCCGAAGATCAGCATGAAGCTGACATCGAGCAGCGCGTTGTTCACCGTGTAGGCGCCGATGGCGCAGATCGCGATGATCACCGGCGCGATGATGCTGAACGGGATGCGCAGGATCGCCGCGAAGGCCGGCACCGTCGTCAGCACCACGATCAGGCCGGCGATGTTGCCGATATACATGCTGGCGATCAGGCCCCACACGAAATCGGGCTGCTCGACGAACAGCAGCGGTCCCGGCTGCAGGCCCCAGATGAGCAGTCCGCCCAGCAGCACGGCCGCCGTCGGCGAACCCGGGATGCCCAGCGTCAGCATCGGCAGCAGCGCGCTGGTGCCGGCCGCATGCGCCGCCGTTTCGGGCGCCACCACGCCTTCCAGCTCACCGTTGCCGAAGTTGGCGCCGCGGCGCGAGAAGCGCTTGGCCAGACCATAGCTCATGAACGAGGCCGGCGTGGCGCCGCCCGGCGTAATGCCCATCCAGCAGCCGACGACGGCGCCACGCAAGGCGGTCATCCAGTAGCGCGGCAGCATGGCCCAGGTCTGCAGCACGACGCGCGGATTGATCTTCGCGCTCTTGCCGCGGAAGGCGAGGCCTTCCTCCATGGTCAGCAGGATCTCGCCGATGCCGAATAGGCCGATGACCGCGATCAGGAAATCGAAACCGCGCAGCATCTCGTACCAGCCGAAGGTCATGCGCAGCTCGCCCGTGGTCGGGTCCTGCCCGACCGATGCCAGCGCAAAGCCGAGCATCATCGAGGCGATCGTCTTCAACGGCGCTTCCTTGCTCATGCCGACGAAACTGCAGAAGGTCAGCAACTGCACGGCAAACAATTCGGCGGGCCCGAACTCAAGCGCGAAGTCGGCGACCAGCGGCGCCAGGAACGTCAGGATGATGACAGCGATGAGGGCGCCGAAAAAGGACGAGGTGAACGCGCCGGTCAGCGCCTCGCCCGCCCGCCCCTGCTGCGCCATGGGGTATCCGTCGAATGTTGTCGCCACCGACCATGGCTCGCCGGGAATGTTGAACAGGATGGACGTGATGGCACCGCCGAACAATGCGCCCCAGTAGATGCAGGACAGCATGATGATGGCGGAGGTCGGCGACATGCTGAAGGTAAGCGGCAGCAGGATCGCCACGCCGTTGGCGCCGCCGAGCCCCGGCAGAACACCGATGAGGACCCCGAGGAAGATCCCGATGAACATATACATGATGTTCGCAGGATCGCCGAGGACGCTGAAACCATGGATCAAGGAGCTCAGTGCTTCCACGCAACTCTCCTTCGCCGGGCGCTTTCCGCCGGATTGTGCTAGTAACCGAGGAAATCCTCGAGCGGGCCCTTGGGCAGCGGCACGAGGAACCAGATTTCGAACAGCATGAAAAAGACGAACGGCACGGCCACGGACACGATGCCGATCATGCGCCAGCGGAACTTCCCGAGCCATCGCATGAACAGAGCGATAAAGAGCGCACTGGCCACGTAGATGCCGATATAGCCGATCAGGCCGATGAAGATGGCCGTCGGCACAAGGACCTTCAGCACATCGCGCAACTGGCCGCGCTCGACGAACACCCCGTCGCGCTGACGACGTCCGAAGAGCGCAACGCCGACGGTGCCCAGGCTCGCCAGCACCAAGAAAAGTCCGATATAGAAGGGGAAGTAGCCTGATTGCGGGCCGTCTGCCGCCCAGCCGATCCCCAGCCTCAGGCTGTCGTAGATGACCAGGGCACCCGCCCCCGCCAGGAGCAAGGCGACGACGATGTCGGCCTTGCGCTTTGAAACCAACCCGTTGCTGGCTTGATCTTGATGCTGCATCTGGAACCTCTTCATTCCCGATCGCATCCCGGAGGCATGACCGCCGGGATGGAAAAGAAAGGGCCTCGGCGTTGCCGCCGAGGCCCTGCCGTTCATCAGCCCCCGATGAATCCGGCCTTGGTCATGAGGTCCTTGTGAACTTCGGCCGCATTCTTGAGCCAGCTCTTGAATTCCTCGCCGGTCATGAACGTGGTGTTGAAAGCGCCCTTGGCCATGAACTCCTGCCATTCGGGCGTCTCGCTCACCTTCTTGAACAGGTCGACATAGTAATCGACCGCCTCTTGCGGCACGTCGGCGGGCATGAAGATGCCACGCAGCATCAGATAATCGAGATTGACTCCGGCTTCCTTGCAGGTCGGAATGTCGCTCCAGGCAAGGTCGCCGGCCACCTTGTCGGTCAGCTTGATCCGCTCGTTGTCGAAGACGCAGAGGGCCCTGGTCTGGCCGGCCTTCCAGAACGAGACCTGCTCGATCGGATTGTTCACGGTAGAGTTGGCGTGATTGCCGACCAGGGCCTTGGCGACGTCGCCGCCGCCTTTCTCGGAAATATACTTGAACTTGGCGCCGGTGGCCTGCTCCAGGCCGACCGTGATGATCTGATCTTCCTGCTTGGAGCCGGTGCCGGCCATGACGAACTTCCCGGCGTCCGCCTTGGCGGCGTCGATATATTCCTGCGCGGTCTTGTACGGCGATTCAGCGTTCACCCAGAGCACGAACTCGTCCAGCGCCAGCATGGCGACCGGCGTTGCTTCGTCCCAACTGAACGGGATGCCCGTGGCAAGCGGCGTGGTGAAGAGGCTCGACAGGGTGATGATGATCTTGTGCGGGTTGCCGCTCGAATCCTTGATATCGAGAAAGCCCTCGCCGCCCGATCCGCCGCCTTTGTTGACGACCACCAGGGATTGTTCCATGAGGCCGTGCTTCTGCACGATGCCCTGGATCATACGCGCCATCTGGTCGGCGCCGCCGCCCGTGCCCGCGGGCACAATGAATTCAACTGTCTTGGTTGGCTTCCATTCGGCTTCGGCCTCGCTCGCATCAACCAGGCCGAACGCAACGCTGGCGGCGACCAGCGCTGCGGAAAGCATGAGTGAACTCTCCGGCTTACGTGGCATGAATTTTCCCTCCCAGGGGTTACGCCGGCCGCGATTGTGTTTCAGCCGGCCTTTTTCGTTTGTTTGGCGCCACTTTCCGCCTAGATTCCCGATTGCGGATGGGTGACGCTGGTATTTATTATACGGTATAACAGATCGGAACACAACGGCCCTGCCGTGATTGTGCCAATTGGGGGCCGTGACAAGTCGGGGGAGAGGCCAACAGTGACTCAACAATTCCTCATCGCGCTGCTGACCATCATATGGATCAACGTCCTGCTCAGCGGCGACAATGCGGTCGCAATCGCACTCGCTTGCCGCCCCTTACCGCCCAAACAGCGCCGGTGGGGCATTTCCCTGGGATCGCTCGGGGCGATCATCCTGCGAATCATCTTCGCGACATGCGTGGTCTACCTTCTGAAGATCCCGTATTTGAGACTCATCGGAGGCGGCGCGCTGTTTTGGATTGCCGTCAAGCTGATCCTTCCAGAAGCGGAAGTCGAGCAAGACAACGGCGAGGGCAGCACCTCATTGTTCGCCGCCATCCGGACGGTGGTCATCGCCGACGCGGTGATGAGCCTGGACAATGTCATCGCGATCGCAGCAGCCGCCCATGACGACCTGCTACTTCTTGCGATCGGCCTGGTCATCAGCATGCCGCTCATCATCTTCGGCAGCGCCCTGGTGCTGAAGATCATCGAGCGTTTTCCGCTGCTGGTCCTGGCTGGAGGCGGGCTGCTCGGCTGGATCGCCGGCGAAGTCGTGGTGTCTGATCCGGTGCTGGTCGGCTGGGCAGAGCACGAAGCTTATTATCTGCACGACTGGTATATCGCGCGTATCGGCGGCGCCGTCTTCGTTGTGATCGTGGGCCTCTTCCTGGCGCGGAAGATGAAGGCGCGACGGCGCCAGGAGATCCCTTCCTGAGCAACGCCCGGTACTTGTCAGATGGATCCGGAAAAGCGCCAGGCTGAAATGCGCGGGTCGTGTGGCACGCTTTTCACGTGCCCGGCCGCCCCGATGTCGCTTGACCGGCGAAGGCACGCCCGCCGTCTAGAGACCGGGCCAAAAGCGATGCCGCCAAGGTCGAGGCCGATGTTACGCGGCTTTTGAGAAGATCGCCGCAGCGGCGAATTGCGGGAATGAGGCGCCGGGGCGGATAGACCGGAGGGCTTCCGTCCGCCCCGGAAATCGATCAGGCGGCGAGCTGTGGCCGATTGGCGTTGGCGGCCTGCGCCGTGGTCTCGACGATCGTCCGACGCGCGCCACGCGGGGCTTCGTTCGGCTGCGGACCTTCGGCGAACTTCTGGCTGTCGGTGGCCATCTCCAGCAGGCTGCGCGGGTTCTTCACCAGAGCTTCACCCAGCACGACGGCAAGCCCGCCCACGGCCAACACGGCAACGGCGAGTGTGATGAGATCGAGGCCGGTCATTTTCAGTCTCCTGGGTCGCTGTAGTGCACCGCACAATCGCGATGCTGCACTGCCACCTATATGGCACTAGTCCTGCCGCTTTTCCAGTGGAATTCGATATCTGGTATACAAAATATCAACAGATCTGCCATGCGATTAGCGCAGATCCGGGCCAGAACTGCGGCAAGACAACGCAGTTTCGCGCCGCACAATTCCCAGGAGTGCCTTCCCTGATCGGCGGCAACCTTCCCCGCCTGGCCGCGCTCCATGTAAGAAATATTGCAATATTGACACCATGACAGAAAACTGAATTACTCGGGTCGCCGCAAAGCAATCGGCGTTCCGCGCTGAATTCGAAGCGAAGAGGCAAGAGATTCATGAAAGAGTCGTTGCGGCAGCGTCTGACCGCCAGCCTCGAGGAAGCGACGAAAGCAGAGCGCGTGCTGGCCACTTACATGCTGGCCAACCTCAACAGCCTGCCGTTCGAGACCGCCGCGACATTGGCCGCCAAGGTCGGGGTGAGCGAACCGTCCGTCGGCCGCTTCTGCCGTTCCGTGGGCTACAAGCACTTCAAGGCGCTGAAGGCCGACCTGCAGGGTGACATCGGCGAACGCCCGTGGCTGATCGGTGACCGGCTGAAGGACTATCGGGACCGCAGCCGTCGCGGCGACGACGAACTCGCGCGCGGCCTGGAGATGGAAATCGCCGCTTTGGTCAGAAACTACGAGTTGGCGCAGAGCCGCGACTGGAAGCGCGCCGTCAAGCGGCTGGCCCATGTGCCGGACATCTATGTCGCCGGCTTCCAGACCGAGCGTGGTCTGGCGCATTATCTGGTGAACCAGCTTCACTATCTGCGCCCCGGCGTGCACCTGGCCGATCTGGCCGGCGCCAACTTCGCTGAGGTGCTGCTGGGCAATCCGCGCAAGACGAACCTGATCCTGATCGAGGCGCGCCGTTATTCGCGCCTGGCGAAGCGGTTGGCGACGGAAGCGCGCGCGGCGGGCGTCGCCACCACGCTGATCACGGATTCCTACTGCGACTGGAGCCACGATCTGGTCGACGAGACCTTCGTGGTGCAGACCGACATCAACCAATTCTGGGACTCCACCGCGCCGATGGCTTCGCTCATCGCGCTGCTGATCAACAGCATTTTCAACGAGCTCGGCCCGACGGTCGAAGCCCGCATGAACCAAGTCTCGGCGCTCCACGCGCGCTTCATCGGAGTCGTCGGCGATTCGGGAGGTCCACTGCCTTAGATCTCGATTCCAGCGTCAACCACAACAGAAACGAACCATGGGAGGTTTCAGTGAACATGAATCTGCGTAAAGCACTGCTCGTCAGCGGCACCGCGCTGATGACGCTGATCGGCGCCGGCGCGGCCTGGTCGCAGGAGGCGGTCATCGTCCTTGGCACCAACGAGGTCGGCGCGCCGACCTACAACCCGGTCAAGGCCTCGATGCTGAACGCCGCCACGTCGCTCATCTTCGACCGCCTGGTGGTGCAGGATGCCGATCAGAGCTTCCATCCGCATCTGGCGGAATCCTGGGAAGAGGCGCCGGACGGCATGCAGTGGGTCTTCCACCTGCGTCAGGGCGTAAAGTTCCATGACGGCGAGCCGTTCAACGCGCAGGCGGTCGCCACCTGGCTCGGCACCTTTGCCGGCACCGACAACGAATACATGGTGGCGGCGATCGACAAGGCGGAAGTGGTCGACGACCACACCCTGAAGCTGGTGATGAAGCATCCGGAGCCGAACCTGCTGTTCAACTTCTCCAGCTCCTTCATGGGCATCCCGGCGCCGAAGGCCTATGCCGAATTGGGCGACAATTTCGGCGTGACCGAAGCGATCGGCACCGGCCCCTACAAGATGGAGAGCTTCTCCATCGGGCAGGAAACCGTGCTGGTCCGTAACGAGGATTATACCTGGGGTTCCGAGCTGTCGCAGAACAAAGGCCCCGCCAAGATCGAGAAGCTCACCTTCCGCGAGATCCCGGAAGAATCGACGGCCTTCCTTGAGCTGAAGACTGGCGGCGTCGACATGCTGCTCGGCGTGCCGACGGACTTCCTCAGCCAGTTGAAGGCCGAGCCAAACATCGCCATCGTCACCACGCCCGGCCTCGACGTCGCCTATATGCCGATCAACGTGACATCAGAACCCTTCACCGACCTTAAGGTGCGCCAGGCGACGGCGCTCGCCATCAACCAGAAGGAAATCCTGGACAATATCTATGGCGGCATCGGCCTGGAGGCGCACAACTTCCTGATCAGCGCGCTGCCGGAATCCAATGTCGATCCGAAGTTCAACATCAGCTACGACCCGGCCAAGTCGGCGGCCCTGTTCGACGAAGCGGGCTGGAAGCTAGGCGCCGACGGGATCCGCGAGAAGGACGGCAAGAAGCTGCACGTGAAGCTCTGGACCCAGAGCGATACCGAGTTCAAGCGGCTGACCGAGGCGGTGCAGGCGCAATTGAAAGCGGTCGGCATGGATGCCGAGATCACGGTGTTCGATTCCTCCGCGATCCGCGATCAGTACAAGAAGAACGAGCACCAGCTCGCGGTGCGCTCCTACAACTGGAACAACGCCGACATCATCGACTGGTTCTTCAGCGGCCAGCGCCTGGGCTATCCGAACATCTCGATGTTCAACGACCCCAAGGCCGAGGAGCTGAACGCCAAGGCCATGACCGGTTCGAAGACGGTCGACGAACGTATCGCCAACTTCAAGGCGTATCATGAATACGTCCTGTCGCAGTTCCCCTTCGCGCCGATCTACCAGCCGGTGCAGAACGTGGGCTACAACAAGGAGCGTCTGAAGCTGCCCGAGAAGATCCGCGCCACGCAGATCGAATCGACGACGATCCTCGACATGGAAGTGACCGAGTAATCGGGCTTGAGCGGAGAAGACCGGGATGCTGAGCTACGCGCTGCGGCGGCTGTTGCTGCTGATCCCGGTCTTCTTCGCGATCTCCGCGGTCGTCTTCCTGATCATCCATCTGGTGCCGGGCGACCCGGTCGACAGCCTGGCGCGCATCGGCTCCACGCCGGAGCAGAAGCAGGCGATCGCCGCCCGCTATGGCCTGGATAAGCCGCTCCTCGAACAATATTTCATCTGGCTCGGCCAGTTGCTGCGGGGTGATCTCGGCACCGCCATCGTTCTGCGCCGGCCGGTCGCCGACCTGATCGCGCAGAACCTGCCCTACAGCCTGGCGCTCGGCGCCTGCGCGCTGCTGTTCTCAACCTTCTTCGGAATCCTCGCCGGCGTGGTCGCCGCGATCTACAAGGACAGCCTCCTGGACCAGGGCATCATGGGCGGCATCCTATTCGGCTCCACCCTGCCGAATTTCTGGCTTGGCCTGTTGCTGATCCTGATCTTCGCGGTGCAACTCGGCTGGTTCCCGGTCTCCGGCGCCCGCAACTGGGAAGCGCTGGTGCTGCCGGTCCTGACCATCGGCCTCGGCGGCACGGCGCTGGTCGCCCGCGTCACCCGCATCGCCATGCTGGAGACGGCGCAGAAGGATTTCGTGCTGCTCCTGCATGCCAAGGGCCTGCCGGCTCTGCGCATCCAGATCCGCCACGTACTGCGCCATGCGCTTCTCCCGGTGGTCACCATCCTTGGCCTGCGCATCGGCTGGATCCTGGGCGGCGCCGTCACCATCGAGTTCGTCTTCGCCCGGCCGGGCCTCGGCACCCTGCTGATCCGCGGGCTGAACCAGCATGATTACCCGGTGATCCAGGCCTGCCTGCTGATGCTGGCCATAGCGGTGATGCTGGGCACGCTGATCGGCGACCTGGCCCAGGCGGCGATGGACCCGCGCGTGCGGAGCGCCCTGCAATGACGGTTGAAGCCAGCATCAGCCCGCCGCGCAAGGCGTTCCGTCGCAGCCTTGCCGCCAAAGTGCTGCTGACGCCGAAGGGCGGCATCGCTGGCTGCTATCTGGCCCTGCTGGTGCTGCTGGCGTTGCTGGCGCCTTGGATCACGCCCTATCCCTATGACGCGCAGAACCTGTCGATCGCCTCGCAGGCGCCGAGCCTTTCCCACTGGCTGGGCACCGACGAGTTCGGCCGCGACGTGCTCTCGCGCATCATGTATGGCGCGCGCACCTCGCTGTCGGTCAGCGTGACCGCCATCGCCATCTCCGTCTTCATCGGCATGACCTTGGGCGCCGCCGCCGGCTATTTCGGCGGCATGCTCGATCGCGCGGTGACGACATTGGTCGATCTCTCCTGGTCGTTCCCGGAGATTCTGCTGGCACTGATCCTGGTCGCCATCATCGGACCGGGCCTGCACAGCACCATGTTCGCCATCGGCATCGCCTATCTGGCGCAATTCACCCGCCTGACTCGCTCGCAGATCCTGAGCCTCAAGGGCGAGACCTATGTGGAGGCGACGATCAATCTCGGCGCCAGCCACGGCCATGTGGTGTTCCGCCACCTGATCCCCAACGCCCTGGCGCCCGTCATCGTCTGCGGTATGCTCGCGACCGGCGATGCCATCATCCTGGAAGCAACCCTCGGCTTCTTCGGCCTTGGCGCCCAGCCGCCGGTGCCGAGCTGGGGCGCGATGATGAGCAGCGGCAGCGCGCTCATCTTCAAGGCGCCGTGGATCATCATCTTCCCCGGTTTGATCATCGCCATGACGGTCATCGCCATCAATCTGTTCGGCGACGCGCTGATCCGCGCCCTCGATATCCGCGCCCGGCTGCGGGAGGGTTGAGATGGCGCTGCTGGAAGTTCGCGACCTGTCGATCGACATCGCCGGCATCAAGCCGCTGGACGGCATCGGCTTCAGCGTCGACAAGGGCCAGATCCTGGGCCTGGTGGGCGAATCCGGCTCCGGCAAATCGCTGACCGCCTTGACCATCATGGGGCTGCTACCGCTGATCGGCGGGCGGGTCGAAAGCGGCTCCATTCGCTTCGACGGCACCGAGCTCACCACCCTGCCGGAGCCGCAGATGCGGCATTTGCGCGGCCGGCGCATCGCCTTCATTACCCAGAACCCGATGACCTCGCTAGACCCCGTCATGCGCGTCGGCGCGCAGATCGACCAGGTGGCGCGGCTCCATCTGGGCCTCGACGCCAAGGCTGCCGCCGCCCGCAGCGTCGCGCTGATGGAGCGGCTGCGCATTCCGGCGGCAGCCACGGTCTATCACCACTACCCGCACCAGCTTTCCGGCGGCATGAAGCAGCGCATCGTCATCGCCATGGCGCTGGCCGCCGATCCGGATCTGATCGTCGCGGACGAGCCGACCACCGCGCTGGACGTCACCATCCAGGCGCAGATCGTCCAGCTTTTGGTCGAGCTGGTGCGCGACCGCGGCGTGGCGCTCATCCTCATCACCCATGACATGGGCGTGGTGGCGCAGGCCTGCGACCGCGTGGTCGTGCTCTATGCCGGGCGTGTCGCCGAGAGCAATGACGTGCAAGCGATCTTCGCCACGCCGCGCCATCCCTATACCCAGGCGCTGATCCGCTGTATCCCGCGCGAAGGCATGGCCCCGGGAAGCCTGACCGGCATTCCTGGTGCGGTACCGGGTGTCGCCAGCTATCCCAGCGGTTGCCGGTTCCACCCGCGCTGCCCGCTCTGCGCGCCACGCTGCTTGGAGATCGTGCCGCCGCTGGATCAATTGCCATCCGGTGCGGAGATTGCCTGCCACGCGGCCGAAATGGCGGAGGTCGCCTTTGGCTGAAGCGCTCGTGCAGATCCGCGGCCTCGCCAAGAGGTTCGGCAGCCGCAAAGGCCTGTTCGGCAAACGCCGCAACCTGTGGGCCGTGAGCGACGTCACGCTCGATATCCCGCGTGGCAAGGTGACGGGCGTGGTCGGCGAATCCGGTTGCGGCAAATCCACGTTGGCGCGGCTGGTCGTGCGCCTGCTGAAAGCGAGCGAGGGCCAGATCACCTTCGACGGCATCGACCTCGGCAAGCAATCGCATGGCGCGATGCGCCGCCTGCGCCGCCGTATCCAGATGGTATTTCAGGATCCCTACTCCGCCATCGACCCGCGTTACACCATGACGGACGCTCTGCTGGAACCGTTCCAGGTGCAGGGCATCCGCCTGTCCGCCGCGGAGGGGCGCGCCAAGGTGGCCGAGCTGCTGGCCATGGTGCGCCTGGATGCCAGGATCGCCGGTGCCTATCCGCACCAGTTGTCCGGCGGGCAGCGCCAGCGCATCGGCATTGCCCGGGCGCTTGCCTTCAAGCCGGATTTCCTGGTGCTGGACGAACCGACGGCATCGCTCGACGTTTCGATCCAGGCGCAGATCGTTGCGCTGCTGGAGCAGTTGAAGGCGGAGCTTGGCCTCACCTATCTCTTCATCTCACACGATCTCGGCCTGGTGCGCTATTTCTGCGACCGCATCGTGGTCATGTATCTGGGCCGCGTGGTGGAGATCCTGCCGCAGCCGCGCGCCAAGCCGCGCCATCCTTACACGCGCACCTTGCTGGACAGCACCTTCACGCCTGACCCGGCGCAGCGCCGCGACATCAGCCGCCTGACCGGCGAGATCGCCAGCGCCTATGACCTGCCGCCTGGCTGTGCCTTCGCCGCGCGCTGCGCCTTCGCCAGCGACACCTGCCGCGCCAAGGTGCCGCCGCTTGTCACCGATCCGGACGGCCATGCCGTCGCCTGCTTCCACCCGTTGTCTTGATGAAAACTGGGACCAGATCATGACCTTCACCGTGCTGACCGCCGAATTCGCCCACGAGACCAACACCTTCAACAAGAACCGCACCGGCTATGACGCCTTCACCGAGCGCTACGGCTTCTTCGGCGCAGAGGCGATCAAGGAGCGTGGCGATGCCAACACGGAACTCGCCGGATTCTGCGATTGCGCGAAGACATACGGCTGGAACCAGATCCACGTGCTGAGCGCCTCGGCCGAGCCGGCGGGCGTGGTCACGCGCGACGCCTTCGATCGCCTGGGTGGTGCCATCGTCGACGCCGCCGCGGCGAACAAGGGCAAGCTGCACGGCATCCTCATGCATTTGCACGGCGCCATGGTCACCGAGTTCTGCGAAGATGGCGAAGGCGAGCTGCTGGCGCGCCTGCGCAAGGTCGTGGGCCCGGACCTGCCCATCGCCATCGTGCTCGATCTGCACGGCAACATCACGCCGCAGATGTGCGAGCTGGCGCAAATTCTGGTCTCCTACAAGACCTATCCGCACATCGACATGCGCGCCTGCGGCCGCCAGGCGGGCGACATCCTGCAGCGAACGATGAAGGGTGAGATCCACCCGCGCACCCTCCGCGTCCATCGTCCGATGCTGGATGAGGCCAACGGTGGCCGCACCGATGTCGGCCCGATGATCGAGCGCGTTGCCAAGGCAATCGCCTACGAGAAGCAGCCCGGCGTCTTCGCCGTCAGCATCAATGCCGGCTTCGGCAATGCCGACATCAAGGAGGTCGGCCCCACCGTTACCGTGACCTGCGAGGGCAACGAGGCGCAGCACCGGGCCTTCGCCGAAGGAATCGCCGACGACATCTGGGAGAAACGCTTCGAGGTCATCAACAACTACATGCCGGTGGAGGAAGCCGCCGCCATCGCCAAGGCCTATCGGCGCGGCAAGGGTCCGATCATCATCGCCGACTATGCCGACAACCCGGGCGGCGGCGGCTATGGCGACAGCACCAATCTGCTGAAGGCGTTGCTGGATGCCGGCATTACCGACGCCGCTTTCGGCCCGATGGTCGATCCGGAGACCGCGCGGCAACTGCACAAGCACAAGAAGGGCGACAAGGTGAAGGTGCGCCTGGGCGGCAAATCAGACCCGCGCTTCGGCGGCGAGCCGCTGGGGCTGGAGGCTGAGTTGATCCTGGTCAGCGACGGCGCCTATACCGGGGACGGCCCAATGGTCGGCGGCCTGCGGCTGAGCTGGGGTCCATCGGCGGTGATCCGCGTCGATGGTATCGAGATCCTGGTCACCACCGAGCCGGCGCAGATGCTGGACCTCCAGCAGTTCCGCGCCTTCGGCATCGACCCGGCGGCGAAGGTCGTCGTCGGCCTCAAGTCCATGCAACATTTCCGCGCCGCCTTCGAGCCGATTGCCGGCAAGGTCATCGTCTGCGACAGCGGCGCGCTCTGCACCACGCATCTGGAAAAGCTGCCCTACCGCAACGTGCCGCGCCCGATCTACCCGATCGATCGCAACATGGTGCGGTGAGCGGATGGACCATCCGATGGCCCAATCCGCGAACCATCGCTTGCCGCCACACCTTGGCGTCGTCGACGGCCATCTCGCCATCGACGGCCAGGATGTCGTGGCGCTGGCGGCGGAACATGGATCGCCGCTGTTCGTCTATTCGGAACGGCGCGTGACGGACAATGCCGGTGGTTTCCTGCGCGCCGCGCGGGAAAGCCATCCGCGCGCCCAAGCATTCTTCGCCAGCAAGGCTTGCTCCAATCTGCATATCCTGCGAGTCATTCGCGAGGAAGGCCTGGGTGTTGAGGTCAATTCCGGCGGTGAATTGTGGAAAGCCCTAGCCGCCGGCTTTCAGCCACAGGACATTGTCTTCAATGGCGTGGCCAAGACCGTCGACGAGCTCCGCGAGGCGATCGGCTGCGGCATCAAGGCGATCAACGTCGAGTCCGCCTTCGAGCTGCAGCGCATCGCCGATGTCGCGCGCAACCTCGGCAAGCGCGCGGCCGTCGCCCTGCGGCTGGTCCCCGGCATCGGCGGCAGCGCCACAGCGGGTCTCCAGACCGGCAATGCCAGCAGCAAGTTCGGCATGACGCAGCCGGAACTGCAGGCCGCTCTCGACATCGCCCACGCGCACCGCCAAGACCTCGATGTTGCGGGCATGCACCTGCATATCGGTTCCCAGGTCGCGGGCGCCCGGGAATTCGCCGCCGCCGTCGCCTTCACCGCGCGGATGAGCCGGGAGATCGGCGCCGCGCTCGGCACCAGACTGCGCCTGCTCAATCTGGGCGGCGGCTATCCGGTCGACTACGCGCACCTCAACCAGGGCGACAATCGCGGCAATTCCGACGCGCTGCGCAGCTTCACCGCCGACGAGGCGGCCGCGCCGATGGTCGGCGCCGTGGCCGCGCAGGCGGCGCGGGAGCTGGGCACCGAGATGGAGCTCCTGTTCGAGCCCGGCCGCGCCCTGGTGGCCGACGCCGCCTTCCTGCTGACCCGTGTCGAGAATACGCGCCTGCGCGGCGACCTGCCCTGGCTCTATCTCGATGCCGGCTACAATCTGCTGATCGATTCCGCCGCGGTGCGCTGGTACTACCATATGGTCAATGTCGGCCGTATGGATGCGCCGGCCGACCGCGCCTATCGCGTGGTCGGCCCATTGTGCGATTCCGCCGACTGCTTCTTCGATGTCGAGGGGGAGTATCTGTGGAAGGCGTTGTCGTCGCGGCTCTCCGCGCTGTCGCCGGAGGCGCGCGAGGAGCTGCGCGCGGAGATCGTCCGCCTGCCGGAGACGCGCAACCTGCCGGCGACGACCGCCCCAGGCGACCTGATCGCGCTGCTCGACACCGGCGCCTATGCGCTGGGCGAGATGTTTCAATATTGCGGCCGGCTGCGCGCCAAGGCCGTGATGGTCGACCGCCAAGGCGGCGTGAAAGTGCTGCGCGAACGCGATCAGCCCGGCGATCTCATCGGGCCAGCGGAAAAGACAGTGATCAGCGTGCCCGCCTAAGTCATAGCCGCCTCAGTCGCTGCCGGTCGACGCGGCCTCCGGCAGCAGCAGATGGACCGGTGCGGCATAACTGACATCCCAGCCCGGCACGCCTTTCATATCCGGCAATTGATGCGCGATGCCCTTGTGGCAGTCGATACAGGTCTTCTCGCCGCTGGCCAGATAGGTGGAATGCGCCTCCGCCGCCCGCGCGCTCTGCCGGGTGAAATCCATATACTCGAAATCATGGCAATTGCGGCATTCCAGGGAGTTGTTGGCTTTCAAACGCGCCCATTCGTGCTCCGCCAGCTCGCGCCGCTTCTCGGTGAATTTCTCGCGCGTGTTGATGGTGCCGAAAATCTTGCCCCAGACCTCCTTGGACGCCTGCATCTTGCGGGCAATCTTGTCGGTCCATTTGTGCGGCACGTGGCAATCGGGGCAGGTCGCGCGGACACCCGAGCGGTTGGTGAAATGGATGGTGGCCTGCAGCTCCTGATAGACATTGTCGCGCATCTCGTGGCACGAGACGCAGAACGTCTCGGTATTGGTCAGTTCCAGCGCGGTGTTGAAGCCACCCCAGAACATGATGCCGGCGATGAAGCCGCCGACCGTCAGGAAACCCAGGCTGAAATAGGCGCTGGGCCGGCTCAGGATCGTCCAGACCTGGCGGACAATGCCCCAGGCCCACGCGATGAGACCCTTCATGGCGTCGCTCCGCCGGCCGCCCTTTGCGCCTCGATGATCGAATCGATGTCCTGGAAGTTGTTCTCCACCAGTGGCTCGACATCGGCCTGGGTCACATGGCACTGCGTGCAGAAATAGCGCCGGGGCGTGACCGAGGCCAGGAACTGCCCGTCACGGTCCATGAAATGGGTGATGCTGATCATCGGCGCCTGCGATTGCGCCGTGAATTGCCGGCTATGGCAGGTCAGGCACTTGTTGGCGTTGAGCGTGATCTGATAGTCGCGGATCTGGTGCGGGATGACCGGCGGCTGTTCCGGATAGTTGCGCGCCTGCCGCTGGTCGTCATTGATCTCGTTGGCGATCGGCGGCGAGGCGATCTCCTCCTCGATGCCGACCGCGCCGCGCAGGCCGGTCAGGTCCGCGGCCAACGCCGTCGACAGCGTGATCAGCGTGGCGACAAGCGCGATGGCGACGGCGAAATGTCGTGTCTCGGGGCGCATGGCTGTTCTCCCCCTCAGGCCTTCAACACCTTGACCGCACACTTCTTGTAATCGGTCTGCTTCGAGATCGGATCGGTGGCGTCCAGCGTCACCTTGTTGATCAGCCGTCCCTCATCGAACCAGGGAACGAAGACCAGGCCCTTGGGCGGCTTGTTGCGGCCGCGCGTCTCCAGCCGCACGCGGATCTCGCCGCGGCGCGAGACGACCCGCACATCATCGCCGCGCCGCAGGTTGCGCGTCCGCGCATCCTCCGGGTGCATGTAGCAGAGCGCGTTCGGCATCGCCTTGTAGAGTTCCGGCACCCGGCGTGTCATCGAGCCGGAATGCCAGTGCTCCAGCACGCGGCCGGTCGACAGCCACATATCGAATTCATCGTCCGGTGATTCCGCCGCCGGCTCGTACGGCAAGGCGAAGATGATCGCCTTCTTGTCCGGGAAGCCGTAGAACTGCACTTCGGAGCCGGCCTCGACATAGGGGTCCAGCCCTTCCCGATAGCGCCACCGCGTCTCCTTGCCGTCGACGACCGGCCAGCGCAGGCCGCGCACCTGGTGATAGGTGTCGAACGGCGCCAGATCGTGGCCGTGCCCGCGCCCGAACGAGGCATATTCCTCGAACAACCCCTTCTGGATGTAGCAGCCGAAGGCCTCCGCCTCGGCATTCTCATATTCGGGATCGAGCTCGGTATTGGGGAACTGGTCGACCGTGCCGTTGGCGAACAGCACCTGATACAGCGTCTTGCCCTTGAAGTCCGGCGCGGCGGCCAGCAGATCAGCCGGCCAGACCTCGTCCGTGGTGAAGCGCTTGGAGAACTCGATCAACTGCCACAGATCGGAGCGCGCCTCGCCCGGCGCGTTCACCAGTTGGTGCCAGAAATGGGTGCGGCGCTCCGCGTTGCCATAGGCGCCTTCCTTCTCCACCCACATGGCGGTGGGCAGGATCAGATCTGCGGACAGGGCCGTCACCGTCGGATAGACGTCGGACACGACGATGAAATTGTCCGGGTTGCGATAGCCGGGATAGGTTTCTTCGTTGGTGTTGGCTGCCGCCTGCATGTTGTTGTTGACCTGCACCCAATAGGCATTGAGCTTGCCGTCGCGCAGCATGCGGTTCTGCAGCACCGCGTGATAGCCGGGCGTGTCCGGAATGGTGCCCGGCGGCAGCTTCCAGATCTCCTCCGCGTGCTTGCGATGCTCCGGATTGGCGACCACCAAGTCGGCCGGCAGGCGGTGCGAGAAGGTGCCGACCTCGCGCGCCGTGCCGCAGGCGGACGGTTGCCCGGTGAGCGAGAACGGCGAATTTCCCGGCTCGGAAATCTTGCCGGTCAGCAGATGCAGGTTATAGACCATGTTGTTGGCCCAGACGCCGCGCGTGTGCTGATTGAAGCCCATCGTCCACAGCGACATCACCTTGACCTTGGGATCGGCGTAGAGCTCCGCCAGCTCCTGCAGCCGGTTTTCCGGCACGCCGCTGATTTTCGCCGTGCTGGCGAGGTCGTAGGGCTCGACGAATTTGGCGAACTCTTCGAAAGTCATCGGCTTCGCGTCGCCGGAATTCTTGGCGTTCGCCGCCTTCACCTCCAGCGGGTTCTCCGGACGCAGGCCATAGCCGATGTCCGGCGCGCCGAGCTTGAAATTGACATGCTTGCCGACGAAATCCTGATTGACGCGCCCGGTGGTGATGATATGGCGAGCGATGAAATTGAGGATCGCCAAGTCGCTCTGCGGCGTGAAGACGATCGGGATATCGGCCAGATCGAAGCTGCGATGCTCGAAGGTCGACATGACCGCGACCTTGACTCCCGGATTGCTGAGCCGCCGGTCGGCGATGCGGGTCCACAGGATCGGATGCATCTCCGCCATGTTGGAACCCCACAGCACGAAGGCGTCGGCGGCTTCGATGTCGTCGTAGCAACCCATCGGTTCGTCCATGCCGAAGGTGCGCATGAAGCCGACCGCCGCGGACGCCATGCAGTGCCGCGCATTGGGGTCGATGTTGTTGGTGCGGAAGCCGGCCTTCATCAGCTTCAGCGCCGCATAGCCTTCCCACACCGTCCATTGGCCGGAGCCGAACATGCCGACGGCCGTCGGCCCCTTCTCCTTCAGCACGCGCTTGAACTGGGACGCCATCTCGTCGAACGCCTGATCCCAGCTTACCGGCTGGAATTCGCCGTCCTTGGCGTATTTGCCGTCTTTCATGCGCAACAGCGGCTGAGTCAGGCGGTCGTCGCCGTACATGATCTTGGACAGGAAATAGCCCTTGACGCAGTTGAGGCCGCGATTGACCTCGGCCTGGATGTCGCCGTGGGTGGCGACCACCTGGTTGTCGCGCACCGCGACCATCACGCCGCAACCGGTGCCGCAGAACCGGCACGGCGCCTTGGACCATTTCAGGCGGGCTTCGTCACCCGGCAGGATGACATTGGCCGCCTCGGCCGGCAGCGTCGCGCCGACGGTCGCGGCGGCGATGGCGGCGGCTTTAGCCTTGAGATACTTGCGGCGGGAAATGTTCATGATCGGCCTCGCTTTCGGCTTCGGCTGTGGGATCGCCTGCGCGCTCCCAGTGGTGATAGATGAGCGCGGCGGAGATCACGCCGGGCAAATCGTGAATGAAGTTCAGCCGCTCCACGATCTCGGCGGTCCCCGGCGTCTCCAGAACCACAATGAGCTTGCCCGCCACATCGCACGGCTGAATATCGGCGCCGGGAAGCTGCGCGATCCGTGCGCTTATGTCCGCGGCAAGCTCCGGCCGCGCATGCACCACCAGGCTGGAGATGTGGCATTCGTCACGCATGCAACGGCCCATCATGACGGGCGGCGCTGATGGCGCCGGCCGGGCAGACGGAGACACAGGCGCCGCAGCCGGTGCAGGCGCTGTCGGAAATGAGCGGCACCGGCGCACGCCCCGGCGCGCGCGCAAAGCCGATGGCCCCATCGAGACAGATATCGCGGCAGCTTTCGCACAGGACGCCGCTTTTGGGCAGGCATCGGTCGGATATGGAGATCCTGACCTGCCAGGCCGGAGATCGGGCCAGATCGAACACCGGCGCCGTGCAGCTCTTCGCGCAGTCGCCGCAGAAGGTGCAGGCGCCGGCGCTGAAATCGACCTTGGGCAATCCGGCGGGATCGAGGCGCAGGATACGCTCGGGGCAGGCCGCGACGCAGGCGCCGCAGCCGGTGCAGGCCGCGAGCGATTCATCGGTCGTCCAAGGCGGCCGAATGGCGCGAGCGACAACCGGTTGCGCATGCAGGCCAAGGAACGCGCGGCGGCGATGATCAATAGGATGATTCATGGTTCACCCGGTCGGCGGACCATTGAACAATTGATACATCCAGATTATGAAACCATAACCACCGACAACGGCCACCGCCAGGACGGGGGCCAGCACGACGGTCAAAAAAAGGAAGACCAGCAATTCGCGCCGCCGTCGCAGCGCGTCCGCTTCGGTCATGACGGCTCCTCCCAGCCCGGTGCACGACGCGCCGATTTTCCCGAGATTGCATGCACAATGCAACAGATTGATTCGCCGCCGCATGTACCCCATCAATTTTCTTGCTGTCGCAGCAGATGCGATCGGAAATCCAAATCTTGCCGGACGATGAGGTCGACGAAAGCCGGCCCGAAAGATCGCGGCATATCGCGATGCTCCTTGAGAGAGCCGTCGACCTGTTTCATGCGTTCAATCAGGCCGCGCAGCTTACGCTCCAGCCGCCGGTGTTCCGTCAGATGCTCAAGGCGTCGCGGAAACCTGGTTTGCTCCAGCAGCATCTCCTCAAATCGGAAATGCGCGACGCAGCTCTCGACCAGCCTCATGGCTTCGTCAATGATCAGCGACCAGACTGTGTTGTTCTCGACCAGCCACAGAAAGTGGCTGCAGTCCCGGACCAGATCGCGGTGCAGCGCGTCGATCTCGGAGCTGCCGGTCTCGAACGCCGCAATCCATTTCAGATAGACGCGCTTGTCGGCATCATCCGGATTGCAGTCGCCAAGCGGACGTCCGCCGGTTGCCGTTTGAGTTGCAGCGGCTGACGTGGTCGCCATGGCTATTGACCCAGGCTGCCGAAGAGTTGCTCGAACCGCTTTTTGGCCTTGCCTTTGTGCGGAACCGCTTTCGCCTCGGCCAGGTTGACCGGCTCGCCCACGACGATCAGCCCGACCATGCCCATGCCGTAATGCGGCTTGCATTCGAAGCCATAAGCGCCGGGTTGGTCGAAGGTGACGGTCACATCCTCGTTCATCTTGCCGGCGAAGGGCGCAGCACCCGCCGGGATCATGCCTTCGATCGAGAGAACATTGTGGCCCTTGTCGGTGGCCACGAAATGGACCGTGTCGCCGGGTGCGATCTTCAGGAAGGACGGCTCGAACACCATCATTCCCTCCGTCCCCTTGTTCAGCATCTTCACTTCATGCTCGGCGGCCCCGGCGGGAGCGCCGAGCAGCGCCCCCGCCAGCAGCGTCGCGATTGCCGCCGTCATCAATTTGCCACGCATGATCTTCCACTCCTTGTCTGCCGGCCGCGTCAGTTGACGGCAGCCGACTTCTGCGGATCGAGCACCTTGAACACCTCCGGATTGTCCGGCCCTTCGACATTCAGGATGCCGACCAGGCCTTTTTCCAGCCGCGACAGGGCATGGTCGACCAGGATGTATTTGCCCGGCACCTCGAGCTTGAACTCGACGGCGGCGGCGCCTCCGGGCGGAACGGTGATGGTCTGCACGTTGGTCAGCGGCTTCGACATCATGTCGGCGAAGGGGTAGACCTTGTCGAAGATCTCGCCGATCACGTGGAAGGACGAGGTCGCGTTCGGGCCGCCGACACCGAAGTAGATTCGCACGGTCTCGCCGACCTTCGCGGTCAGCGGCTTCTGGTTGGTGAGGGCGCCCACCGCGCCGTTGAACAGATAGTATTCCGGCCGCTCGCCGATCAGCTTGTCATAGCTCTCCGTCAGCTCGCCCTTGGTGCCGATGGTTTCCTCGGTATAGAGCTCGCCCTGCATGACGTAGAATTCGCGGTCGACCTTGGGCAGACCGCCTTCCGGCTCCACCAGGATCAGACCGTACATGCCGGCCGAGATATGCTGGGCCACCGGTGGGGTCGCACAGTGATAGACATAGAGGCCGGGATTCAGCGGCTTGAACACGAAGCCCTTCTCCTCGCCCGGCGCCGCCTGTGTCGCCACGCCGCCGCCGCCCGGACCGGTCACGGCATGGAAGTCGACATTGTGCATCAGGACGCTGTCATCGGCGTTCTTGAGGTGGACCTCCACGGTGTCGCCGACGCGGACCCGCACGAAGGGACCCGGCACTTTGCCGTCGAAGGTCCAGTAATGATAGCTGGTGCCGTCATCGAGCTGGCCGGTGACTTCGATCGTCTTCATGTCGATCCGGATATGCTCGGGGCCGCGCTTGGCCAGCGGCGGCGGCAGGTCTGTCGGCGCGCGCACGATGTCGGCGACGCCTTCCATCTGCACGTGAGGATGAACACCGCCCCCATGGCCGTCATCAGCCAGGGCCGCCGTCGCCGCGCCGAAACCTAAGCACAGCGACAAGGCCAGCAAGCTGGCGGTAGCCGTGAGACGGTAACGCGGATTGGTGCGCATGAGAGATCTCCTTTTCTAGGGTCCAGTGCAACGCCTGCACGTCTCACGCGCAAACATGCCACCGCGCTCCCGGCCGCAAAATTAGGAGTTGCCCCTACGTAATTGCGCGGATGTGGCGGCCTGACGCAGCGCATCAGCCGTTTTTCAATAGGTGAAACTCCGGATACATCCCGTTGCGCCGCTGTCCTTAATATACAGGATCGCCCGGCGCCTTTGGCATGCGCCCCGCCCGGTGCGATGTGGAGAGCAATGGTGACCCAGGCATCGAACCAAACTGTTCTGCTGATCGACGGGGATGAGGTGGTGCGGGATTCCATCAAGGTCCTGCTCGAATCCCACGGCGCCCAGGTCGAAGATTTCCGCAATGCCGGGGAGTTCCTGAGTCAGGCGAGAAGCATCCGCGGCCAGTGCCTGATTCTGGGCTATAATCGTCAGATCAGCGAGGGGCTGGAGCTGGTCGCCACCTTGCGCCGGCGCGGCATGGATCTTCCGGCGATCTTCATCGTGGGCGGCGGCGATGCGGTGACCAAGGCCGCGGCCCTTGCCGCCGGCGCCTTCGCCTATCTGGAGCGCCCGGTCGAGGAGGCGGCGCTGATCCGCGCCATCAGGGCCGCCCGCAGCAGCCGGAACGAGGGCGCTCCGCTAAGCGGCACCTCGCCCGCAACCGGACCCTTGCTGGCATCGGCGAGATCCTAGATCGACGGCGTCACGCCCGCCTGCATGGCGCGGCGCACCAGTTCCGGCAGGCTTTTCGCCTTCATCTTTTCCATCACGTGGGCGCGGTGGATTTCCACCGTCCGCGGCGAGATATCCAGCCGGTGCGCGATCACCTTGTTGGGATGGCCGACGACCAGCAGTTCCAGCACCTCACGCTCGCGCGGGGTGAGCGAATCCAGCCGCTCCATCAGCGCCGGATCGATCGTGCTGGATCGCCGTTTCAAGGCCGCCTCGATGCTGGCGAGCATCGCGTCGTCGCTGAACGGTTTCTCGATGAAATCGACGGCGCCGGCCTTCATGGCGCGAACCGCGAGCGGAACGTCGGCGTGACCGGTCATGACGATGACCGGCACCTGGATTCCCGAGGCGGCAAGCCGCTCCTGGAACTCGAGCCCGTCCATCTCGGGCATGCGGACATCGGTCACAATGCAGGCCGGCGAGCTGGCCCGACAGAATTCGAGCGCATCGGCGGCGGCTTCGAATGCCTTGACCAGATGCCCGGCCGATTCCAGCAGCAACTCCAATGAATCGCGAACAGCCTCGTCGTCGTCGACGATGAAAACCAGCCTATCTCCCGGCATTGCCCCCATCCTGATCTCCGAGTGGCAGGGTGAAATGGAAGGTGACGCCGCGCTCGGCATTCGCGGCGGCCTGCAGCCGACCGCCATGGGCGTCGATGATCGAACGGCAGATCGACAGGCCTAGCCCCATTCCCTTTTCCTTGGTCGTCTGGAACGGCTGGAACAATTGGGCTTCGATCTGGGGCGCCAGGCCCGGCCCGCTATCCGTGACGGAGACCTCCGCCCATGGGCCGCCCGCGGCATCCGACTGTTTCGTGGATACCAGCAAATGGCGCGGCGGCGCGCTTTCGGCCATTGCCTCGATGCTGTTGCGGACCAGATTGAAGACGACCTGCTGGATCTGGACCTTGTCGATGAAGACCGATAGTGGCGCCGCGCTCAAATCGACCCGCACGGATACGCCCGTTTCCTTGGCCCCGACCAGGCCGAGCGCCGTCGCCTCGCCGACCACCTTGTTGAGATCCTCGGTCCGTCGTTCGGTCTCGCCCTTCTGGATGAAGGTCCGCAGGTTCTGCACGATGGCGCTGGCGCGCGATGCCTGGCCGACCGCCTTGTCCATCGCGTCGGCCGCTTTCGGCGGAAGCTCCGATCCCTTTGTCTGGAGTATCCGCCGCGCGGCCTGGACGTAGTTGAGGATGGCGGTGAGCGGCTGATTGAGCTCGTGCGCGATGGCGGACGCCATCTGGCCCACGTCGCTGAGTCGCGACATATGCAGCAGTTCCGCCTGCAGCTCCTGCATGCGGCTTTCGGTCAACTGCCGTTCCGTCAGGTCCCGGATGAAACCGGTGAAAAGCCGGCGACCGCTCGCCACGACTTCGCCGACCGCCAGCTCCATCGGGAACGTCGTACCGTCCTTTCGTTGGCCGACCACGATGCGGCCGATCCCGATGATCCGCCGTTCGCCCGTGTCCAGATAGTGCTTGATATAGGCATCATGGCGCTCGCGGTACGGGGACGGCATGAGCAAGCTGACGTTCCGCCCGACCACCTCGCCCGCTGAAAAGCCGAACAGCCGCTCGGCGGCGGAGCTATAGGATTCGATCAATCCCCGGTCATCGATGACGATGATCGCGTCGGGCGCGGTCTCGAGGATCGATTGCAGACGCGCTTCGCGTTCCTCCAGCGCGTTGCTGGCGACCGGTTTCCCCGCCTGATCATCCTTGACATGGTTCATGGGATTCAAACGATACCGAGCGCGGCCCCAGCTCACTAAAGACCATAGTATCTATAGCAACATGACGGCGCTTCGCCAAATTCGCCTTAGGCCGGCCGGCATAGGTAGAACCCCTTACGGACATTCCCGAATTATGGGCCGGCTCGGAAAGCCGTAATCCTATCTCCAGGCGCGGAAACCCGCATTTTCGCGGGTCGGCGGTATGGAGACCATCATGGCGAATACGAAGAAACTTTGGCTGATCCTGACCCTGGTCATGCTCACATCGTTCGGGATCCTCGGCCTCCTGGGCCGTGAAATCCATGTGAAGGCGCCGCCGGTGCCGACGCGGGTCGTCAGCGAAGATGGCGCCGTGCTGTTCACCGAGGCCGATGTCGCCACCGGCCGTCAGGCTTGGCAATCGGCCGGCGGCATGCAGCTCGGCTCGATCTGGGGCCATGGCGCCTATCTGGCTCCCGACTGGTCCGCCGACTGGCTGCATCGCGAATCGGTCGCCCTGCTCGAAGGCTGGAGCCAGGCCGATTACGGCATGCCGTTCGATGCGCTCGATCCCGAGCGCCAGGCCGCGCTGCAAGCGCGCCTGAAGCAGGAAATGTCGGTCAATCGCTATGATCCCGAGACTGGCGACCTGGTCGTTTCCGTCGACCGGGCGCAGGCGATCAAGGCAGTGGCCGCGCACTATGTCGATCTGTTCGGCGACGCCCCGGCGCTGAGCACGCTGCGCGAGCAATATGCCATGCCGGAGAACGCCATGCCGGACGCGGCGCGGCGCAATGCGCTGACCGCCTTCTTCTTCTGGACGTCTTGGGCCAGCGCCGCGGAACGCCCGGGCGATGATGGCGTCACCTACACCAACAACTGGCCGCATGAACCGTTGCTCGGCCACGCGCCGACCACCGGTTCGGTGGTCTGGTCGGTCCTGAGCGTGATCCTGCTGATCGCGGGCGTCGGCGCGTTGGTCTGGTATCATGCCATCAGCAGCGCCAATCAGCCGCATGCCGTGGCGCCCGCCACCGATCCGCTGGCCAGCCTGAAGCCCACGCCGTCCATGCGCGCGACGGGCAAATATTTCGTGACCGTCATCGCGCTGTTCCTGGCGCAGATCGGCCTTGGCGCACTGACCGCGCATTACGCCGTGGAAGGCCAGGATTTCTACGGCTTCCCGATTGCCCAATATCTTCCCTATGCGGTGACCCGAACCTGGCACACGCAGCTTGCCGTGTTCTGGATCGCGACCGCCTGGCTGGCGACCGGCCTCTACATCGCGCCGGCCATCTCCGGCCATGAACCGCGCTTCCAGCGGCTCGGCGCCAACGTACTCTATGTCGCGCTGCTGATCGTCGTGGTCGGCTCCATGGCGGGTGAATGGTTCGCCGTGCAGCAGAAGATGGGCCTCGACATCAATTTCTGGTTCGGCCATCAGGGCTATGAGTATGTCGATCTCGGCCGCTTCTGGCAGATCCTGCTGTTCGCCGGCCTCGGCATCTGGCTGGTGCTGGTTGGCCGCGCCTTGTGGCCGGCGCTGCGCCAGAAGTCCGAGAACCAGCCGCTGCTCATCATCCTGTTCCTGTCGACCGTGGCGATCGGCCTGTTCTATGGCGCCGGCCTGACGTGGGGCCAGCACACCAGCCTGTCCATGGTCGAATACTGGCGCTGGTGGGTGGTTCATCTGTGGGTGGAGGGCTTCTTCGAAGTCTTTGCCACCGCGGTGATCGCGCTGCTGTTCGTCAAGCTGGGGCTGGTGCGCTCAAGCGTCGCCAACAGCGCGGTGCTGTTCGCCACCATCATCTTCCTGACCGGCGGCATCCTTGGCACCCTGCACCACCTGTACTGGAGCGGCACGCCGACTTCGGTGATCGCGGTGGGCGCAGTGTTCTCGGCCCTCGAAGTGGTGCCGCTGGCGCTGCTCGGCTTCGAAGGGTTCGAGACCTATCGCCACAGCAAGGCGGCGCCGTGGGTCCAGACCTATCGCTGGCCGATCCTGTTCTTCGTGGCGGTGGCGTTCTGGAATCTGCTGGGCGCGGGCGTGTTCGGCTTCATGATCAATCCGCCGATCTCGCTCTATTACATCCAGGGCCTGAACACGACGGCGACCCACGGCCACAGCGCCTTGTTCGGGGTCTATGGCATGCTCGGCATCGGCCTGATGCTGTTCTGCCTGCGCGGCTTGGCGGCGCGTGCGGCCTGGAGCGACCGGTCGCTGAAGATGGCGTTCTGGATGCTCAATCTGGGCCTCGCCGGCATGGTGTTCCTGTCGCTGCTGCCGGTCGGCGCCCTGCAGGCCTGGGCCAGTGTGACGCATGGCCTCTGGTATGCAAGGTCGGCAGAATTCCTGCACCAGCCGATCATCGAGACCCTGGTCTGGCTGCGCGTGCCGGGTGACATCCTGTTCGGTGCCGGCGGTGTGGTGCTGGCCTGGTTCGCCTACCGGCTGTGGCGGGGCCGCCCGCTGTCGTCGGCCCTTCCGGTGGGCCGCGGCGCGGTGCGACCCGCGGAATAATACGAACTCGGGGATGCCCAGGAGGGCATCCCCGCCTTCCGAGGACCGATCATGACCATCGTGACGCCAATCCGCTCCGACATCGTTGCGCGCTTCGAAGGCCAGAGGGCGCCGCGCTACACCAGCTATCCGACGGCGCCGCATTTCACCCACAACATCGACGACGCGGAATACCAGACGCTGCTGACCGGTCTCGACCCGAACGAGAGCCTGTCGCTCTATCTTCATGTGCCGTTCTGCCAGACCATGTGCTGGTATTGCGGCTGTCACACCCGCATCGTCGCCAGCTACAGTCCCATCGAGGCTTATCTGGATGCGCTGGAGGCGGAAATCCGCATGGTCGCGGCGGCCCTGCCCCAACCCATGAACGTCCGTCACATCCATTGGGGCGGCGGCACGCCGACCATCATGGCACCGGCGGCATTCCGGAAGCTGATGGGCACGCTGCGCGAGTGCTTCGAGGTCGTGGCGGATGCCGAGATCGCGGTCGAGATCGATCCGCGCCGGGTCACCGACGAGATGATCGATGCGCTGGGCCAGAGCGGCGTCACGCGCGCCAGCCTTGGCGTGCAATCCTTCGATCCGACCGTCCAGGCGGCGATCAACCGCATCCAGAGCTATGAGCAGACGGCGCGCGCCACTGAGAAGCTGCGCGGCGCGGGCGTCGCGGCGATCAATTTCGACCTCATCTACGGCCTGCCCCACCAGACGGCGGAATCCTGCGGCAACACCGTGGCGCGCGCCCTGCAACTGGCGCCCGACCAGTTCTCCGTCTTCGGCTACGCGCATGTGCCATGGATGAAAAAACACCAGCGCATGATCGACACCGCCGCTTTGCCCAACCCGCAACAGCGCCTGGCGCAGTTCGGTGTCATTGCCGAACGCCTCGCCGAAGCCAAATACCGGCGCATCGGGCTCGATCATTTCGCGAAGCCCGACGACCGGCTGGTGCGGTGCCTGGATGCCGGCACGTTGCGCCGCAATTTCCAGGG
>DASZQC010000279.1:0-7075 GCA_035549815.1 Dongiaceae bacterium | reverse complement strand
CGGCCTCGCCGACAATGACTGGGTCTTCCGCGTCGTGCCGTCGGACGCCTATCAGGGCCAGGTGCTGGCGAAGCTGACCATCGACCAGGGCGTGAAGACCGTCGCCCTAACCTATGCCAACAACGACTACGCAGCACCGCTCGCCAAGTCCTTCGCCGATTCCTACAAGGCGCTGGGCGGCACTATCGCGGCGGAAGTGAAGCACGAGGAGAAGCAGCCCTCCTACACCACCGAGCTGGCGACGCTCGCGAAGGACAAGCCGGAAGCGCTGGTGATCATCGCCTATGCCGGCGATTCCGGCCTGACGCTGGTGAAGGAGGCGCTGGAGAACGGGTTGTTCAAGCGCTTCATCGGTACCGACGGCCTGCGCGACAATCTGCTGATCGAGAAGATCGGGGCGGACAATCTGAAGGATTCGTTCTTCACCTCGCCCTCGTCGCCCAAGAGCGAAGCGGCCGACAAGTTCGACGCGCTCTATACGGCGAAGTTCCAGACCACCAAGGACAAGATCTTCATCGGCCAGGTCTATGACTCGGTCATGCTGGCGGCGCTCGCCATCCAGCAGGCCGGCAGCACCGACCGCACCAAGGTGCGCGACGCGCTGCGCACCGTCGCCAATGCCCCGGGCGAGGCGGTCGGCCCCGGCGACTGGGCCAAGGCGGTCGAGCTGATCAAGGCCGGCAAGGACATCGACTATACCGGCGCCACCGGCTCCATGGAGTTCGACGACAAGGGCGACGTCGCCGGCGTCATCGGCCATTTCGTAGTCGACGGCGCGGGCTACAAGGAGGTCGGGCTGGTCACGCCCTGATCTTCTCCCGAACTGTAGCAAAATACGGCCGCCAGCCTTCCGGTTGGCGGCCGTTTTATTTGCGTCCCAGCACGAATACCTGCCGCGTGACATTCCCGTGTCTGTAATGACAAGTTACGGGCGTTTTCAGAATGACATTCGCCCTCCGCGCCGCAACGTCGTTACTGTTCCGGCCATAGTCATGGCAGCACCGAAGGGGTATCTGCCGTAATTCAAGTGCCGCTCAATTAACGGGCGGCCAGGCAATGCATGTGGCGGACTTCTGGCTTCAGCCGGACCTGGTCCTGGCTGGCGTGTTTTCTTGCGGCCTGCGTGATCTTCCTGCCTGAGGCGGCCGAGGCACGACGCTACCCGAGATTGTTCGGGTCGTATGAACTCTTTTCCCCGAAGATCGCGCGTTTCCCTCATTGGGTTGAGATGCTGGACCGGCAGCGCCAGGAATCCGCCGGCTGCGACACCGCCACATGCACCTCGGACGGCTGGGATTTACTGGTCGCCTCGCTGCGGGGCAAGCCGCTCGGCCTCCAGTTGCGCGCGGTGAACGACGCGATCAATGCCCGGCGCTATGTGCTGGACGAGGACAATTGGAGCGACCCGGATTATTGGGCGACGCCTTACGAGTTCCTGAAGAAGAGCGGCGATTGCGAGGATTTCGCCGTCGCCAAATACATGGCGTTGAAGGCGGCCGGCGTGCCGGTCGAGAACCTGCGCGTGGCGGTGATGTGGGACGCAAAGACGAAAAGCGGCCATGCGGCGCTGGTTGTATATGTCGGCGGCGAGGCGTTCCTGCTGGACAACCTCATCGCGTCCGTCGTGCGGGCCGACACCGTCGATCACTATCGCGCGATCTATTCGATCAACGAGACCGGCTGGTGGCTGCACAAGTATATCACGGAGCCGGCGCCGCAGATCTCCTCCGCGCCCGAGCTCCGCAACAGCGGCGGATGACCTTTCCTACGCCGCCGGCGCGGCGATCCGCAACGCCGACAGCAGGGCATGACCGTCCTTGCCGCCGTCGCCCTGCAGATCAAAGGAGATGATGGCGTTCAGCGCCATCTGGTAGGCGGTCAGACGGCGCTGCAATTTGCGTTCGCTGGGCAGCGCCTCGTTCTTGATGGTGCGGCTCATCACCTCGGCGATGGTGATCAGCAGGCCGTAATCGAACGACCCGCCGACGCCTTGCAGATCGCGCGACAATTCATGCAGCCGGGCGCGCCAATCGGCATCGTCCGGGCGCGGTGTCGCCATCAGGATCGCCATGTCGCGCAGGTTGCGGTTGACGTGCTTGCGGAAATTGGCGCTCAGCTCCAGCATCGCGATGCTGGCGTCGGCCTCCATCCGGCGCAGTTTCTCCTGGCTGATCTCGCGCACCTTCGCGCGCAGCGACTTGCTCATGGCTTGCCGTCCTTCCGGCGATCGAAGCCGTCATAGCCGGCGATGCCGACCAGCAACCGGCGATCCGGTCCGGCGAAGCCGCCGGTCTCGACGAACGGCCGCTCATCGAGGATGACGCGAACCAGCCCTTCATAGAGGCGCTTGAAGCTGAGCGGCTTGACCAGCGTCCAGTTCACGCCGGCTTCCCGCGCCCGCATCACATAGTCGCGGTCGACGAAGGCGGAGGCGACCAGGATCGCGACATCCTTGCGGATGCCCACCTCGCCGCGGCGGATCGCGCGCGCCAGCGCGATGCCGTCGTCGCCCGACAGGTCGAGGTCGATCATGATGATGTCCGGATTGGCGGCGGCCAGTTGCGCGCGGGCCTGCGCCGGGTCGGCGCAACTCATGACGCGGCCGACGCGCATGATGCCGAACAGGCGCTCCATGTAGGTGCGCACGAATTCGTTGTCATTGATCACGAACAGCGAGATGCCACTCAAGTCGAGCGCCGGCACCTCGCGCGCGAACATGCGGCGATAGACCGCCCGCTGCTGCCCCGGCGCGGCGCCGCCAATCGGCTGCACCTTGGACGGAACCTCGTCCTGCTTGATCCGCTTCTCGGCCACGCTCGAACCACCCCGACATTTGACCTGCGTGAAAGTCGGAGCGATTCTAGCCCCCGCAGGCGTTAAAGCGGCTTTAAGATCGGCGGCCCGGCGGGCATATTTGACCCCGCCAAAATTGCGGAAAACTTGATCGAAATGACGATTCGCGCAGTCTTGTTCGATGTTTACGGGACGTTGCTGGATGTCCACTCGGCCATCGCCCGCGAAGGCCGCGACCTGGGTTCCGCGGCGGATTCGGTCTCGCGCCTGTGGCGGCAGAAGCAGCTCGAATACACCTGGGTATATTCCCTGCGCGGGGAGTATCGCAGCTTCCGCGACCTGACCGCGGCGGCGCTGGATTTCGCACTGGTAGGGCACAATGTTCCTGCCGCCCTGCGCATGCGACTGCTCCAGGCGTACGAGCGCCTGTCGCCCTATCCCGATGCGGTCGATGCGCTGGCGCAACTGCGCGGCAAAGGATTGCGCCTGGCCGCCTTGTCGAATGGCGATCCGGACATGCTGGAAGTCGGCCTCGCCTCCGCCGAATTGCGCGCGGCGCTTGACGCCGTGCTCTCCGTCGCGCCGCTGAAAATCTACAAACCCGACCATCGCGTCTACGAGCTGGGCCGCGATTGGGCCGGTGCAACCGCCGGCGACATCGCCTTCGTCTCCTCCAACGCCTGGGACGCCGGCGGCGCCGCTGGCTTCGGCTTCCGCACCTTCTGGATCAACCGCGCCGGCCAGCCGCCGGAATATGATCTGCCGGCCAAGGCCACTGTCGTTTCCAGCTTGACCGAGATGACCGCGCGTCTCGCTTAGCGAGCGGCAAAGGTCTGCAGCAACAACGCAAGAAACTTGCCGGCATCGGCATCGAAGGCCACGTCGCATTGCGGCGTCTGGCCGCTGCGGAAATGCGTGTCGATCACCGTGCGCCCGACGGTCAGCACACCCGTTGTCTCCACCGCCACATGCAGACGGCGCGTCGTGATGATCGACGGATCGACCAGGCTGCCGACGCAGACAGCATCGTGCACCGGCGTGGTGCCGGCGACCGCCATTTTCTGGATCTCGTCATGCACCTCGATGCGATGGCCGATGAAGTCCGCCGCCGCCCTGCCCGCCGGCGTGTCCAGCGCGCGCAGCTTCTCGCAATCCGCATAGGAGACCAGGGCTTGATGCGTGGCATCCAACGGCACCAGGGTCATCTTGCGGAACTTGGTGGCGAAGACGATGGCGGCGGCTTCCGGGTCGCCCCAGATGTTGAACTCGGCCGCCGGCGTGACATTGCCGATCTCGTGCCCGCCGCCCATGATCACGATCTCCGGCACCCGCTCGGCGACTTTCGGATCAAGCAGGATGGCTGCGGCGATGTTGGTCAGCGGCGCCACCGGCACCAGCGTGATCTCATCCGTCGCATTTCGGTAGGTCTCGATCAGGAACTCGACTGCGCTGGCATCCGCCCTGCGCCGCGTCGTCGCCGGGATCGGCAGAGTCTTGCCATGGATCTTGCCGGCCAGATCGTCCTGGTCGCGCGGGATCGGGAAATCCGGGCGCACCAGCGGCCTTGCCGCGCCCTCATGCACCGGGATATCGCCGCGCCCGATATGGTCCAGCACGCGCAGCGTATTGTCGGTGCAGTATTGCACCGGCGCGTTGCCGTTGACCGTGGTGCAGCCGACCAGCTCAAGCGCCGGATGCAAGGCCGCGAGCATGATCGCCACCGCATCGTCGGTGCCGGTATCGACGTCGAGGATCAGCTTCTTCCGTGCCATGCGGCGGAGCCTAGCGTCTTTCCTTCTCGCCCACCATGCGCGGCGGATGTTCCGGCAGCAGGCCCTTGCCGAATTTCTGCAGCACGACCTGGAGCAACAGGCCGATCAGCAGCACGCGGATATAGCTGGATCGCGTGATCCATTCCGCCGGCAGGCGGTTGGTCAGCAGCTCCGTCGCCGACCAGATGAGCCAGATCAGCGCCGCCCCCAGGATGGCGCCGCGATTGTTGCCGCTGCCGCCGACGATCAGCATCACCCAGACCAGGAACGTCACCATCAGCGGTTCGATCGCGGTGGTGCCGAGGAACTGGAAATAATGCGCCGAGAGCGCGCCGGCCAGCGCCATGACCATCGCGCCCAGCACGAACGCCTCCAGGCGGAATTGCGTCACGTCCTTGCCGATCGCCGCGGCCGCCACGTCGCTGTCGCGGATCGCCCGCAGGGTGCGGCCCCAGGGCGAGGCCCAGGCCCGTTCCGCCGCCAGATAGACGACGACGACCAGCACGACGATCACAGCAAGAAAGGCGAGGCCGTTCCAGGGTTGCGGCAGCAGCGCCTCGAACGGTCGCGGGATGGAGGCGATGCCGCGCGTGCCGGCGGTCAGCCATTCCTCGTTCTTGATGACGATGCGCAACACCTCGGCGATGCCGATGGTCGCCATCGCCAGGTAATCGCCCTGCAGGCGCAGGCAGATGCGCCCGATGGCCCAGGCGACGGCGCCGCTCAACAGCATCGCCACCGGCCACGCCACGATGTAAGGCAGGCTGAAGCCGCCCAGATGCGCGGGGCTCTCCGGCGCGGTCAGGATCGCCGCGGTATAGGCGCCGATGGCGAAGAAGGCGGCGAGGCCGGCATTGAACAGGCCGGCGAAGCCCCATTGCAGGTTGAGGCCCAGGGACAGCAGGGCATAGATGCCGGCCATGGTGCCGAGCGCGATCAGGTACGAGGCGAAGCCGAACATCGTCATGGCCTAGGCCCTCCCCCGGAACAATCCGGTCGGTCGCCAGATCAGCATGATCACCATGACCGAGAACGCCACGGCCGGCTTGTAGCCCGGATCGACGAAGGGCTCATCGGAGAACCAGCGATAGGTGGCGAGCTCCTGCGCCAAGCCGATGGCGAGCCCCCCGGCGACCGCACCATAGGGCCGGCCGATGCCACCCAGCACCGCCGCCGCGAACAAGGGCAGCAGCAAATCCCACCCCATGTTGGGATGCACCTTGGTCTGGATGCCGATGAAGACGCCGCCCGCCGCCGCCAGGCCGGCGCCGATGATCCAAGTCCAGCGGATCACCTGCTCCACATTGATGCCGCTGACCCGCGCCAGGTCGGCATCGTCGCTGACCGCGCGCATGGCTTTGCCGAGGCGCGTGCGGCTGAGGAACAAATGCAGCGCGACGACCAGGGCCGCCGTCACCAGCACGATGGTCACCTGGCGCGGCGCGATCTTCAGCAGCCCGAACTCCATCGGGAAACGGATGCCGATGTCATAGGTCTTCACGTCGACGCCCCAGATCAACTGGATGGCGGAGCGCAGCATCAGCATGACACCGAAGGACGCGATGACCGAGACGATGCCCGGCGCGCGCCGGAACGGCTTGTAGAAGGCCCGGTCCAGCCCCAACGCGACGACAGCCGCACCGATGACCGCGATGGGCAACGCCGCATAGGGGCTCCAGCCGAAGCTGGCGGTGAAGATCACGGCCAGATAGGCGCCCAAGGTCATCATGTCGCCATGGGCGAAATGGGCGAAGCGCAGGATGCCGAACAGCAGCGAAATGCCGATGGCGCCGAGGGCATAGATGCACCCGACCACCAGACCGGGCAGCAGATAGAGATTGATGAAGTCGCTCAGTGTATCCATGTCAGCCGCCCAGGAAGCTTTCCGCGACTTCGCGGTTCGCCAGCAGATTGGCCGCCGTGTCGGTGAAGCGGTTGCGGCCCGTCGCCAGCACATAGCCGGTGTGGCCGATGGCCAGCGCCTGCTTGGCGTTCTGCTCGACCAGGAGTACGCCGACGCCCGTCTTGTTCACGGCGACGATGCGATCGAAGATTTGGTCCATGTAGAGCGGCGACAGGCCGGCCGTGGGCTCATCCAGCATCAGCAGGCGCGGCTCAAGCATCAAGGCGCGGCCCATCGCCACCATCTGCCGCTGCCCGCCGGAAAGCTCGCCGGCCGGCTGTTTCAGCTTCTCGCGCAGCGGCGGAAACAACGCCAGAACCTCCTCGATCCGCTTGGCGATGTTGCCGGGCTTCAGGAAAGCGCCCATCTCCAGGTTCTCGCGCACGCTGAGCGAACGGAAGACGTTGCGCTCCTGCGGCACATAGGCGATGCCGCGGCCGACCAGGGCGTCGGCCGGCAGGCGCGTGATCTCCGCGCCGTCGAAATGGATGCTGCCGCCGCGCACTTGCGCCAGGCCGAAGATCGCCTTCATCGCCGTCGACTTGCCGGCGCCGTTCGGCCCGACGACGACGGCGATGCGCCCCGCCTCTACCGACAGATTGACGCC
>DASZQC010000278.1:0-10967 GCA_035549815.1 Dongiaceae bacterium | reverse complement strand
CCAGACATAGAACTTGCCTTCGTGTCCTTCGGAATCCGCGTCCAGCGACGCGGCGAAGGCGCGATCACCGGCCGCGTTCGCCTCCGCCAGCATCTCCCGCTCCAGCCAGCCGACGATCTCCGCCACGCGCGCCTGCAACAGCGGATCGCGCGTTTCCTGCCAGACCAAGGTCATCAGCCCCATCAGCTCGGCGTTGTCGTAGAGCATCTTCTCGAAATGCGGCACCAGCCAGTCGGCGTCGACCGAATAGCGGGCGAAGCCGCCGCCGAGATGATCGTAGATGCCGCCCTGGCACATCCGTGTCAGGGTCAGCGTGACCGCCTGCTTGAAGCGCGCGTCCTTGGTGCGTTTCCAGGCGCGCCAGAAGCCGGTGAAGAGCGGCACCTGCGGGAATTTCGGCGCCTGGCCGATGCCGCCCTGCTGCCAGTCGACCTCTTCCAACAATCTTTCGGCGATGCGGTTGGTGATCTCGGTGGAGATTTCGCCACCCGCTGCCGGCGACGACAATTTCGCCATCGCCTCCCGCAGGCCGTTGACGTTCTTCTGCACCTTGTCCGGTTCCTTGGCGTAGGTCTCGGCCAGGGTGCTGAGCACGTCGGGGAAGCCGGGGCGGCCCCAGCGGCTCTCCGGCGGGAAATAGGTGCCGCCCCAGAAGGGCCGTCCCTCCGGCGTGAGGAACATGGTGAGCGGCCAGCCGCCCTGTTGTCCCAGCAGGGCGAGGGCCTGCTGATAGATCGCGTCGAGGTCCGGCCGCTCCTCGCGGTCGACCTTGATGTTCACATAGAGCCTGTTCATCAGCGCCGCGATCTCCGGGCTCTCGAAGCTCTCATGCGCCATCACGTGGCACCAATGGCAGGCCGCATAGCCGACGGACAGCAGGATCGGGCGGTTGCTGCGCTTCGCTTCCGCCAGCGCTTCATCGCCCCAGGCCCACCAATCCACCGGATTGTCCTTGTGCTGCAGCAGATAGGGCGAGGTCTCGGCGCCGAGCCGGTTGTTGGGATTGGGAATGGTTGTGTGCGCGTGAGTCATAAAGGTTGAACCGCCGAATGCCGTGAAGGTGCCGGGATCCCGGGGCGCCCGAGTTGACGCCGACCGGCGGCCGAAATCAATCCGCGCCGCGCGGCGGCAGATCGCGCATCTCCTTGGCGCGCGCAGGGACAATTCCGTGCCGGAGCCGCCCCGTATTTACGATTGATCGCGCTGTCAGTGTGACCTACCGCACAGGGCGCCGGATTTCACGCGCCTATCATGCAAATGCGCTTGCCGCCGGCGCGCGCGCCGTGGTCGAAGCAGCGCCCGAAGTGCCGCCGCACCCCGGCAAAGACCGGCCTGCGGCAACCCACAAACTCTTGAGGTCTGTCATGAACGCACCCTTGTCCCCTGCCCGCCTGCTGCAGGTCGGTACCGGCTTCTGGCCCGCCCAGGTCCTGCTGTCCGCCGTGGCGCTCGATCTGTTCACCGCGCTCGGCAACCGCGCCATGACCGCCGACGAGCTGGGCGACGCGCTGAAGCTGCATGCCCGCGCGCGCCGCGATTTCTTCGATGCTTTGGTCGCCCTGCGCTTCCTGGAGCGCGACGGCAATGGCGCCGCGGCGCGCTATCGCAACGGGCTGGAGACCGCGACCTTCCTGGACAAGAGCAAGCCCAGCTATGTCGGCGGCATCCTGGAGATGGCGCAGGCGCGGCTCTATCCCTTCTGGACCGATCTGAAGACCGCTTTGCAGACCGGCAAGCCACAGAACGAGATCAAGCACAACGGCAAGCCGATGTTCGACGAGCTCTATGCCGAGCCGGAGCGCCTGGAGCAGTTCATGCGCGCCATGACCGGCGCCAGCCGCGGCAATTTCCAGGTCTTCGTCGACCAGTTCGATTTCAGTCCCTTCAAGACCTGCTGCGACATCGGCGGCGCCACCGGCCTGCTGGCCGGCATGATCGCCGAGGCGCATCCGCATCTCTCCTGCGCCACCTTCGATCTGCCGGTGGTGGCGCCGATCGCGACGCGCAGCCTCGCCGCGCGCGGGCTGGACGGCCGCGTCCAGGTGCTGGCCGGCGACTTCCTGAAGCATCCGCTGCCCAGGGCCGATTTGCTGACCATGGGCATGATCCTGCATGACTGGAATCTCGACGGCAAAATGCACCTGATCCGCGCCGCCTATGATGCGCTGCCGCCCGGCGGCGCCTTCGCGGTGATCGAGCATCTGATCGACGACGAACGGCGCGAGAACGCCTTCGGCCTGATGATGTCGCTCAACATGCTGATCGAGTTCGGCGACGCCTTCGACTTCTCCGCCGCCGATTTCGAGGGCTGGTGCCGCGAGGTCGGCTTCACCCGCTTCCAGCGCCTGCCGCTGACCCCGGTGGCGGGAGCGGTGGTGGCTTACAAGTAGGCTCTGCGGCGGGCCTCATTCCCCTCCCCCGTTCCGGGGGAGGGTTTATTGCGTCGAATCGCCCACCTGCGCTATTCCTCCTCCATGCGCGAGATTGTCCTGGATACCGAGACCACCGGCTTCGAGCCCTCCGAAGGGCACCGGCTGGTGGAGATCGCCTGCCTGGAGCTGGTGAACCAGATCCCGACCGGCAACCACAAGCGCTTCTACCTCAATCCCGAGCGCGACATGCCGGAGGCGGCCTATCGCATCCACGGCCTCAGCATCGAGTTCCTGAGCGACAAGCCGAAATTCGCCGAGGTCGCGGACGAGCTGCTGGGTTTCATCGGCGATGCGCCGCTGGTGATCCACAATGCCGAATTCGACATGAAGTTCATCAATGCCGAACTGGCGCGGATCAGCCGGTCGCCTTTGCCGATGGACCGCGCGGTCGATACCGTGCGCATGGCGCGCCAGCGCTGTCCCGGCGCGCCGGCCAGCCTCGACGCGCTCTGCAAGCGCTTCGCCATCGACAACACGCAACGCACCCTGCACGGCGCCTTGCTCGACGCGCAGTTGCTGGCGGAAGTCTACCTGCAATTGCTGGGCGGGCCGCAGACCGGCCTCGGCCTCGACAAGGAAGCGGAGCGGCAGAGCGCCGAGCGGTCCGCTTTGGCGCTGGCCAGCCGGATCATCCGCCCGGCCCGGCCGCATGCCGCCAGCCCGGAAGAGCTGGCCGCTCACGCCGCTTTCGTCGCCAAGCTGAAAGACCCAGTCTGGCTGAATTAGGCCGCATCACCGCGCGCAGGCATTCTGCCGCGCCATCTGACGCAAGCCATCGGGCAGGTCCGCCGGCGCGGGGCCTTGCTCCGCGACCTTGATCAGGGCCTGGTCTGCGTCGCTGTTCGGCGCCGCCGACAGATTGTCGAACGGGCCCTTGATCTCGATCGGGATGTCGAGGGCGAAAAAACTGGTGCTGTCGCGCTCGGTCTTCAGCACGAGGTCCAGGCGCTTGCCGACCAGATCGACCCGCCCGCCACCCAGCACCACCGCCGCGTCCGATTCCAGGCGCAGCGGTGACAAGGTGCCGATTCCGTTCTTGACCGTCATGGCGGCCAGCAGGCAGCCGACCTTCACCCGGCCCCCCTGGGTGCGGAACAGGCTGCGCAGGTCGGCGGAGATCTGCTCCACCAAGGCGCGGTCGATGTCGCCCCGCGCCAGCGTGACCAATGCGGCGCCGCTGCCGCGCCTCAACCCATCGCCCAGGGTGGCGCCCTGCAGGCGCAACGTGGCGCTGCCGTTGAGTTGCCCGCGGATCTCATCGCCGCCGCCCAGCAGCCGCGCGATCTCTTGTGCCCGCGCCTGGATCAACTGCGCGTTCAGCGCCAGCACCCCACCGTCACCGCTCGTTTTCAGCGTCCCATCGAAAGCCAGCGTGCCGCCGCCGAGGGCGAATTTCAGGTCGCGCAGTGCGATGTTCCCGCCTTGCAAGCGCCCGTCGAGCGCAAAGCGCGGCAGCCGCATCGCCGCAATCCTCAACTGCTCTGCCGACAGAACCAGGCTCAGATTGATCGCCGCCAGGCCCGGCTGGCGCAGCGGCAGCGCCTCCAGCCTGGCATCGCCCTGGGCCGCGCCGAACGCAGCCAGCAGCGGGTTCAGATCCAGCCGGCCAAAATCCAGCGCTAAGGCAATGTCGTCGGGGGCGATATCGTCCGGGTCGACCTTGTCGCCGTGCGGCCTTCCTTCCGTCAGTTCCAGCCGGCCGGCGAAATCGGCGCGCTCGAGCCGGCCCCTGGCCTCGCTCAGCGACCAATGGTCGCCGTCACGCGCCAGCTTGCCCAGCAACAGCAGGGGCAGATCGACCTTCTGCCGGCTGCCCGCCACCTGCATCAGGTCATCCAGCGTTTTCGCCGTCAGCGAGAGTTCGCCGCGCGCACCTTCGAAATCCAGCGGCTCCATCATCGTGCCGTCGAAGGCGATGTCGGTGTCATTGCCCTTGAGGGTGAAGCGCGTGCCGAACGGCAAAGCGGCGTCGCGCAGGATGAAGTAAGGCTCGGTCGTGGCATCGAGAGCCGCCGCCACATCGTTATAGGCGCCGGTCGCCTGCAGGCTGACCGGCGAATATTCGTCGGGTGCCGCGATCGCCACCTGGTCCAGTCGGATGCTGAGGAGGTTGCCGCCGCGCGTGCGATAGGTGACGAGGCCGTGTTCGCCCGCGAAGTCGATCAGCGTCGGGAATTCCGTGCGGGCCTTGGGCACTATGCCCAATCCGCCGGGGCCGGATGCGCCGCCGTATTTCCAGTTGCCGATGCCGTTCCGGTCGCGTTCCAGCACGACTTTCAGGTCGGCGAGGCGCAGCTTCTCGTAGCGCAACACGCCGGTCAGCAGCGCCGGCACGTCGAGCAGCGCGGAAAGCCGCCCCAGTCGGATCATCTCCGGATCGCTGCCCCAGGGCGCGTTGGCGATGCTGAGATCGCGAATCTCCACCGCCAGCGGATTACCCCAGGTCACCTCGAACCTGCCCAGCGTCACCTTGCGCCCCAGGGCCTCGCTCGCCTGGCGCTCGACGACCGGCTTGAGGTCGGCGGTCGCTAGCCACGCGGCGAGGCCGGCGGCCGAAACCAGCGCCAGCGCGACAAGGCCGACCGCCACCCAGCCCAGCGCGTAAAAAACGCGCCGAATGGCGCTTGTCCCGGATATCCGCATGGATTTTCAACCGCCGTGGCTGCGGCGGGTTCCGCGCGATTTGGTGAGGTCGCGGCCTAGGCGCCCGCCATCCGTGTGTCGATGCGGATTTCCGAGGTCAGGGTCTTGTGCACCGGGCACTTGTCGGCGATCTCCATCAGCCGCGCCTTCTGCTCCGCGTCCAGCGGGCCGTCCAGGCGTACCACGCGCTGGATGCGGTCCAGCATGCCGGCCTTGGTCTCGCATTCCGCGCAATCTTCGGCGTGGATCTTCTCGTGGCGCAGCGTGACATGCGCGTTCTCCAGCGGCCATTTCTTGCGCGCGGCATACATGCGCAGCGTCATGGCGGTGCAGGCACCGAGGCCGGCGAGCACGAAATCGTACGGGCCCGGCCCGGTGTCGGTGCCGCCGACCTCCACCGGCTCGTCGGCGCGCAGCAGATGGCCGTGCGCGGAAATGAGCTGCGGGAAGATGCCCTCGCCCGCCTCGCTCACCACCACGGTGCCTGGCGCGGCCTGCGGCGGCGCCTTGCTCTCCACCGCCAGATAGCGCATCGCCCAGGCACTCAGCATGTCGGCGATATAGATGGCGTCCTCGCGCCTGGTCAGCAGATGGTCGGCCTCGTCCAGGGCGATGAAGCTTTTCGGATGCCGCGCCGCCTCGTAGATCAGCTTCGCATTCTCGATGCCGACGGTCTGGTCCTTGACCGCATGGAAGATCAGCAGCGCGCGGTGCAGATTGTGCAGCACCTCCGCCGGCCGGTGCTTCACCAGATCCTCGACGAAGTCGCGGCGGACGGTGAAGCTGCGCCCCGCCAGCGTCACCTGGGCCTCGCCCTGCTGGGCGATGGTGTCCAGCGACCCGGCGAAGAGATGCTGCACATGCTGCGCGTCGAACGGCGCGTTCAGCGTCGCGACGCCGATGCATTCGGGGATCTGCGCCGCCGCCAGCGGCACCGCCGCGCCGCCCAGGCTGTGGCCGATCAGCAGCTTCGGCGCCTCATGCGCGGCGCGCAGGAAATCCGCCGCCGCGATGAGGTCGGCGACGTTGGAGGAGAAGCTGGTGTTGGCGAAATCACCCTGGCTGTTGCCGAGGCCGGTGAAGTCGAAACGCAGCACCGCCACGCCACGCTCCGCCAAGGCCGTGGCGATGCGCTGCGCCGCGAACACGTCCTTGGAGCAGGTGAAACAATGGGCGAAAAGCGCGAAGGCCCGCGGCCTGCCGTTGGGCCGATCCAGCCTTCCCGCCAGCAGATCGCCGTTGGCGCCCTTGAACTCGACTTTCTCGGACCGGGTCATCGCCTGCCTCCCCTGCTTGCCTGCGGGGGATTATAGGCAGTCCGACAGCAAGGCCGCCTAGAAATTCAGCGCAAATTGCACCGTGGCTACGTGGCGCACCGGCAGCTCGATCTCCTGGTCGCCGGTGATCTGCTCGAAATTGTAGCAGGCTTTCATGTGCCAGTCGGCGCCGGTCAGGCTGTCCAGGGCCCAGTCGCCCTCCAGATTGATGCGGTGCCGCGATTCATTGTGGCGCAGGCTGAGGTCGTTGTCGTCATAGCCCCATTCGCTCTCGCTGTAGCGGTAGCGGCCGGAGAAGGTCCACCCGTCCAGCGGATTGAAGCGGGCGCCGACGCTGGGCCCGTGGCTGAAACGGTTCTGCCAGCCGAGCTGCCCCTCGCCCTCGTCCATCTCATAGCCGAGCTCCAGGCTGCCGCGCACGTCGATGGTCTGCAGCAGGTCGACGCGCAGGCCGAGGCGGCCATAGGCGCTGCTGCGGTCGTCGGTCTCCACCAGTTCCGACACGCGCCAGAACTGGCCGCCCGACAAGGTGAAGTTCCAGCCCTTGACGATGCTGCGGCTCAGACTGCCGTTCAGCGCATAATCGACATGGTCCACCGCGTCGTCGCGGAACGCCGCCCGCGCCGAGGGCTTCAGCGACAAATTCGCGCCCGCCAGGGAATATTGCAGCGTCACGTCGCCGCCGGCGCGCGCATCGGCCAGCAGGCCGGCGCCCTGCGTATGGACGCGGGCCAGATAGCCGTTGGTCTTCACGCCCACATCGCCGAGCTTGAAATCGTAGCTGCCGCTGATCCCCGCGGCGACGCTGGGCAATGCGCCGCCATCCTGGCGCAGCGCGCCCAGCATGACCGGCACGCCGCCCAGATTGAGCTTGCGCTTGTCGGTGCTTTTCACCTCGTCGGCGAGGCGCGTCGAGGTGACGTCGACGAAGAACTTCACCGGCAGCGTTTCACCGCGGCTCTTATCCTCCGCGATCGAGGTGACGGCGAGACACAGATAGATGGAGAAGATTCCGACACAGGCCCGCGCCAATCGCTGCGCGCCGATACTGGACATTCCCCAAGATGAAATCGAAGCAACGCGCCCTGAAATATCAGAGCGCCCCGCGTCTGGGCACTGGATCATAATAAATCCCCCACGCCGGCTCAGCCGAAAGCCTGCGCCCAGGATGGTTAGTATTGAATTAAGGCGCAGTGATGGCGTTCACAGCGGGAGTCGATGTCACAGCGCGGAACCGCGCGAATGACGCGCGTGCGTGGCACGCGCGCAACGATGCGACAGAGAGTCGGAGATTACACGACTCTGATTGGCATCACTGTTGTCGCGACCTCGGTCAGCACCGAGTTGGCGATGAAGCATTCCTCGTGCGCGCGATGATGCAGCGATGCGACGTCCGAGTCGCTCGGTTGCTTGTCACCGGAAAAGACGATGTCGGGGTGCAAGGTCACTTTTGCGACATAGAGCTTGCCCTTTTCGTTCTTGCCCATCTCGCCCACCGCCGCGTCCTCGTAGCTGTCGATGCGGAAGCCCTTCGCCCCGGCTAGTGAGAGGAAGAACAGCATGTGGCAGGAAGAGAGGCTGGCGACGAAGGCCTCTTCCGGATCGATCGCCTCGGCTAGCGAGAATTTCGGCACCACCAAGGGCGAGGAGGAACCCGGCACCTCGATCCCGCCATCGAAGCGCCAGACATGGCCGCGGGAATATTTGTTGTCGGTGAAGATCTGCGCCCCGCGTTCCCACCGGATCGTCGCCTTATATGCGTGCGCCATAGATGCCCCCTTCGGTATTCAGGCCCGCATGGTGGCGCAGCCCCACGCGCCGCGACAACGCACGCGGCGACAGGGCAGCCATGCGTGACGACGGCGACTGCGATTCCCTTCACCTGAAAGGGGGAGGGTTAGGGAGGGGCAGGCGCGCCTCCGCCGTCAAACAATCTTCGCTCGCCGCCCCACCCCTGCCCTCCCCCGTTCCGGTGGAGGGGGACCATGCCTCCAAAAACAAAACCGGGCCGCAATCAGCTCGCGGCCCGGTCTTAACTCGTCGCGGCGAAGTTCGTCAGTTCACCGTCGGCGCGTTCTCCTGCAGCTTCGACGCCTCGGCCTGCTTCAACAGGTCTTCGCGCTTGTCGCGATAGAGGGCGGCGAAGTCGATCGGGTTGATCATCAGCGGCGGGAAGCCGCCGGCGGCGATGCCGTTGGCGATGATCTGGCGCGCGAAGGGGAACAGCAGGCGCGGCGCCTCGATCATGATGAGCGGCAGAACCACATCCTGGGTCACGCGGCCCAGGCGGAACAGCCCGCCATATTCGCATTCCGCCATATAGACGACCTTGTCGGAGGCCTTGGCCTCCACCGACAGGAACAGCACCACCTCGATCTCCGGCGGGGTGCGCGGCTGCACCCGCACGTCGACCTTCACCGTGCCGTGCGGCACTTCCTTCAGATTGACCAGGGCGTCCGGGCCGCCCGGATTCTCGAAAGAGAAATCCTTCAGATATTGCGCCACCACCGTCAGCGGGAAACCGGCGCTTTGCGGATTGCCGCCCGCGCTGTTTTGCGCATCGCCGGAGCCGCTCTTGTCGTTCTCTGCCATGATCCTAAATCCTGAACCTTGAAGGTCGTTTTGCTGGCGCTCCGGTACCACTTCCGGCCCATCCAAGCAACCGGCCAGGCAATTGCCATGGAGTCGTGCCAAGCTGGCGATATGTGGTGTTAAGGAAGTCCGATCAACCCCAATTCCTGGGATTTCCCGGCTTGGGATTTGTCGGCGCGGCTGCTAAGCTGATAGCCAGTTTCGTGCGCGGGCGGCGTTTACGGCCCGTGAAGGTGGTGTGACATGCGCCTGTTCGTGGCCCTCGCGTTGCCGGAGGATATTCGCTGGCAATTGCGCCTGCTCTGCGGCGGGCTCCCCACCCGGAATGGCAACGGCAACCGCTGGGTGCCGCCCGAGAATTTCCACATTACCCTGCGCTTCCTGGGCGAGGTCGATGGCCGCGACGCCCATTATGTCGATGCCGCTTTGGCCGGCATCCGTGCGCCGCGCTTTTCCCTGCGCCTGAAGGGGGTCGACGCCTTTACCTCCGGCCAGCGGGTGAAGGCGGTCTATGCCGGGGTGGAGAAATCGCCGGCCCTGCAGCATCTGCACGACAAGGTGGAATCCGCCGTGGTCCGCGCCGGCTTGGCGCCCGAGGGGTCGAAATACACGCCGCACGTCACGCTGACCCGGCCCAAGGACCCGCCGATGGCGAAGCTGCAGCAGTATCTGGTCGAGCACAGCCTGTTCAAGACCGAGCCCTTCGAGGTCACCCACTTCACTTTGTTCTCCAGCGAGATGGGCGGCGAGCATTCGGTCTATACGGCGCAGCGCTCCTATGCCTTGAGCGCGCCGGCCGCCGAAGCATCGGCGCACGAGATGGCCGCGAAACGCCACGCGCTCTAGCTGTGGAGCCTCAACAGGTTCTTCCGGCTTATGCCGAGTTTGCTGATAGGCGGCATGGATTTTAGGCTGCCGTGAGGCCTGTGCCAATTGTAGCGATGAAGCCAGTGCGGCAGTTCTTCGGCGCGCTGATCTGAAGTCTGGTAAGCGCGTGCATAGGCCCACTCGCGCAGTGAGGTTTGGATAAAGCGCTCGGCCTTGCCGTTGGTCTTTGGCGTATATGGCCTGGTGCGGATGTGCCGGATCTTGAGCCGTTTGCAGGCGCGCGCGAAGGCGCGGGCCTTGTAGCAGGCGCCGTTGTCGGTCATGACGCGCTGAACGGCGATGCCAAGGCTCTTGTAGTAGGCGACGGCGGCCTTGAGGAAGGCCACGGCACAACCTTGCTTCTCGTCCTTCATGACCTGGCTGAAGGCGATCCGGGAAGCATCGTCGATGCAGACATGGACGAACTCCCAACCGACCCCGCGACCGTTGCTCTGGCCGGTGCGATCGCCCGTGATCCGGTGCCCGATCTTGTTGAACTTGCCGAGCTTTTTGATGTCGATGTGAATGAGCTCGCCAGGATGCTCGCGCTCGTAGCGACGGACCGGCTCGGCCGGTTCCAGCATCTTGAGCTTGTTCAGTCCGAGCCGCTTCAAGACCCGGCTCACCGTCGCCGCGGATACGCCGACCTCTGCTGCGATCGCCTTACCCGTCAGCCGCTCCCGGCGCAGTTGCCCGATCCGTTGCACCACCGCTTCCGGCGTCGGCCGGTACAGCCGATGCGGCCGCGAAGAGCGGTCCTGCAAGCCGGCCGGGCCCTCCTCCTTGAGGCGGTTTACCCAGCCCCGCACTGTTCGCTCGCTGACCGCGAAGTCGGTCGCGACCGACTTCGCGGTCTGTCCTTCCTGGAGCACACGACGTGCAGCTTCGGCTCGACTATGTGGCGTTAGACGCGCATTCTTGTGGATGTTCATCCGGTCCCCCGCGAATCACTGAAGTCTCGACAACCTCAGCATTCCCGGTCGGGGCCGGATGGACAACCTGTTGAAAGCTCACATCTAGAAACAGCGGAAGTCGGCTTCGATCTGCGCCAGACGCAATTGGTCGACGATGCCTTTCAGCATCGTCATCTCGCGGAACATCGCCGTATTGTCGCCGGAAACATTGGCCATGCGGATGATGGTGTCGGCGCGTTCAT
>DASZQC010000277.1:0-3107 GCA_035549815.1 Dongiaceae bacterium | reverse complement strand
CGGCTCGGCCTGGTCGCCCTCCGATCTGGTCCTGCAGTCCCAGCTTTTCCTGCCCGCCGGCGCACAGGGCCCGGCTTTGCTGCTGCATCCGAATTTCGGGGTGATCCGCCGCTACAACAATTCCGACCGCTATGCGCTCGTCGTGGCGCTGCTGGCGCGCGCGTATGAAGGCCAGCCGGGCCTGCAGCACGCCTGGCCGACGCAGCTGTCCTCGCTCAATCGCGACGACATGTTGCAGTTGCAGATTCTGCTCAACAGCTTGGGGTATGAGGCGGGCGCCGCCGATGGGCTGTTTGGCTCCGGCACACGACGCGCCGTGCGCGCGTTCCAGGCTGAACGCGGTTTGCCGGCGGACGGCTATCCGACGCCCGCGTTGCTCGACGCCGTGCGCGCCCGCGCTGGCATAAGCGCCGATCCCCCGCCGCCTCCGCCGCGTCCGCTCGACCGAGCGGGCGTGCGTGAATTGCAGCGCCGGCTCAACCGCCTTGGCTATCACGCCGGCACGGCGGACGGACGCATCGGCCCCGACACGCGCGCCGCCATCCGCGCCTTCGAGCGGCGACACGGCATGGAAGTGCGCGGCCGCGCCACCGATGACGTGCTGGAAGCGGCCCGCGACGCCAGGCGCTAAGGCTCGATCGGCGTCGGCGCCGTGGCCACGAAGGCGGCGCGCAGGCGCCGACTCATCAGGGTGAAAGCCAGCATAAGCCCGCACAGCGCCAGTGAAATCAGAAGCGGCGCGCTCATGCCGAGCGCCTGGTAGGCGACCGCGCCGGTCATCGGCGAGAACACAAAGCCCGCGCCGTTGATGGCGACCACGAGTCCCGCGACTGGACCTTGCTCTTCCGCATGCGCCGCCATCGAGGCGCCGCCGGTGAAGCCGGGGCGGGCGAGACCGAAGCCCAAGCCTTGCACCACTTGCGCGACCAGTAGAGCGCCAAGACTTGTGGCCACGATCTGGATCGCGACGCCCGCAGCGATCAGTCCGGCGCCGATCGCCATCAGCGCCCGCACGCTGAGCTTCAGCCGCGGCAGGATCGCCATCTGGGTCGCCAGCAAGGTCAGCGCGCTCACCATGAAGCCGAGGGCGGCGAGTTCGGCGCCGGCGCTGCCCTGCACGTCGAGCCGATCCATCAGAAACAGCGCGAACACCTGCTGCAGCGTGCCCGTCACGATGGAGAGGCCGAAGCCGAAGATGAGATAACCGGCCAGACGCGGTTCGCGCGCAAGCTTCAGCGATTCCGCGAACCCGTTTTCCGCGGCTCGCACTTGCGGCTTTTCTGGCTCGACCAGAAAACGCCAGATAGCGAAGGCCGCGGTCGCGGCGAGCGCAGACGTCATGACCAGCGGCGCGACCAATCCGACCTGCGCCGCGACCGCGGCGCAGAGTCCCGGGCCGAGCACCTGGCCAAGCGCGAAGGCGGCGGTGAGGGCCGCGAGTTCCTCGGTGCGTTGCGTGAGGTGGGTGCGGTCGGCCACGTAGGCCTGCGCGGCAGGGCTCGACGCCGAGCCGAATGCGCCGAACACCGCGCGGGTCAGCACCAGGCCGACGAAAACGGAAAGACCGCTTAGCCAGCCGGCAAGTCCGGCGATCACCACCAGCGCAAAGCCGCCCATGGAAAGCGAATAGGCCCCGAGCCCCAATGCGATGATCGGCTTGCGGCCGGTGCGATCCGAGAGCCGGCCCCAGACCGGGCTGGTCAGCACCCACAGCACGGCCGAAAGCGAGAATATCCAACCGATGCTCGAGTCCGGCAGGTGGAGGCGGCGCACCAGAGGCGGCAGTAGCGCCGACAGCATGGAATTGCCGGCCCCGATCACGAGCAGACAGATGAAGAGAAGGTGAAAGCGCGCGCGCGTCGCGTGATCGGGAGCGGAGGGGGCGGAGTCCATTGGGCAGGCCAGTCTAGCGAAGCCGCGTTCACTGCGTCATGCGCAACGGCGCGTTAAGCACGGCCGGGCAATAAGGCTCGGGGTTTCCACTGCTTTTTCCCGCAAGGCGTCATGTTTCCGATTATCGGCCTCGTTGTCGTTCTGGGCGCCATCTTCGGCATCTTCCTGGCCGAGGGCGGCAGCTTCGAAGTGCTGGCCGAAGCCGCGCCAATGGAATTCCTGATGATTTTTGGCTCCGCCACCGGCGCGCTGGTGATCGGTCAGGACATGTCGGTGCTCAAAGGCATCGCTGGCGGCATGGGTCAGATTTTTGCGGGTCCGAAATGGAAAAAGCAGGACTACGAGGATCTGCTGGCTCTGCTCTTCCAACTCACCAAGCTGATGAAAACAAAGGGCGTGGTGGCGCTCGAAGCCCACATCGAAAAGCCCGACGAGAGCACCATTTTCCAGAAGTACCCGAAGATCCTCAAGGACCATCACGTCACGCCTTTCATCTGCGACACGCTGCGGATGATGACGATGAACCTCGACGACCCGCACCAGGTCGAGGACGCGATGGAGAAGCAGCTGGAAAAGCACCACCACGAATCCATGGCCCCCGCCGCGGCGCTGCAGGGCATGTCGGACGGCCTGCCGGCGCTGGGCATCGTCGCGGCGGTGCTGGGCGTCATCAAAACCATGGGCTCGATCAATGAGCCGCCGGAAGTGCTGGGTCTGCTGATCGGCAAGGCGCTGGTCGGCACCTTCCTGGGCGTGCTTCTGGCCTATGGCATCGTTGGCCCTCTGGGCCAGCGGCTCGGCGGCATCATCGAGCACGACAGCCAGTTCTATAAAATCATCCGCGACGTGCTGGTCGCCCACCTCCACGGCAACGCGGCCCAGGTTTCGGTCGAGATTGGACGGGGCTCGGTGCCTTCCACGCTGCAACCCAGCTTCACCCAGCTGGAAGAGGCTCTCGCGCGAGCCGCCGAGGGCTGATTCCCCTGCCAGGGGGCGCCAGCCCCTTACCCGCCTCTGCGCGCGAGTTATGCAATCTCGCATACCCCAATTTTCGGGGGGTGCTTGCCAGGAGGGTTAATCCTTGGCTATGTGGCGCGACGCGTTGAGCAGCACTCGACGCTGGGACGAGGGGTATTACCTATGACGAAGCTCAAACTGGGCATCGCGGCGGCTGCCGCTGCCGTTCTCGCCTTCGGCGTCGCGGCCTGCGGCCA
>DASZQC010000276.1:0-11838 GCA_035549815.1 Dongiaceae bacterium | reverse complement strand
AGCTCGACAAGCCCGGCAGCGGCTTCGCCAACATCTCGCTGGCGCAGAACGTGCGCAGCAAAGCGGAGGTCGATCGCGTGATGGCCGAGGCCGAAAAGGCCGGCGCCAAGATCCTGAAGCCCGCCGGCGACGTGTTCTGGGGCGGCTATACCGGCTATTTCGCCGATCCCGACGGTTTCGCCTGGGAAATCGCTTGGAATCCCGGTTTCGCGATCCTGGAGGATGGCAGTGTGAAGTTGCCCGCCGCTTGACGCTGATTCTGCGCAACAATACTACAAAATCATAGGATTAGGCGCTCTCAGCGCTCTTCCTGTTTCGCTTGAACCCAGGCCGCTTCCATCTCGTCGAGGGTGCTGCCGGCCGGTTCCTTGCCTTGGCGGCCCAGGATCTCCTCGACCTTGCGGAAGCGGCGCTCGAACTTGCGGTTGGCGGCGCGCAGGGCGCCTTCGCTGTCGATCTCCAGATGCCGCGCCAGGTTGACCACGGCGAACAGCAGATCGCCGATTTCCTCGGCAACAGACTCCTTTGGCGCCCTTTCTTCGAGCGCGGCGTGAATCTCCCGGGTTTCTTCGGCGATCTTGTCCAGCACCTGGGCGGCCTCCGGCCAGTCGAAACCGACGCGGGCGGCGCGCTTCTGCAGCTTCTCGGCGCGGGTGAGGGCGGGCAGACCGGGAATGACCCCGTCGATGGCGCTGGGCTTCAGCCCCTTGGCGGCCGCCTCGGCGGCGCGCTCCTCGGCCTTCTGCTTCTCCCAGGCATGGGTCTGCTCGGCCGCGTCGGCAATCTCCAGGGTGCCGAAGACGTGCGGATGGCGCCGGATCATCTTCTCGTTCAGGCCGCGCAGCACGTCGGCCATGTCGAACCGGCCGGCCTCGCGCGCCATCTGGGCGTAGAACACGGTCTGGAACAAGAGGTCGCCCAATTCGCCTTTGAGGCTCTCCAGATCGTCCTGCTCGATGGCGTCGGCGACCTCGTAGGCTTCCTCGATCGTGTGGGGAACGATGGTGCGGAAGCTCTGGTCAAGGTCCCAGGGACAGCCGCCATTGGGGTCGCGCAGCTTTGCCATGATCGCCAGGAGCTTGAGAAAAGCCTCAGAAGCGGGCCCTTGGGCGGATTCGTTAAGCGTTTGATCGGCCATCTTTTCTCAGTCCGTTGGTCGCATAATGTATATTATGGAAAATTCGAGATTGTTAGGGCAGTTTACGATGCACAGCGGCCGGAATGATAGCCGCCCTCAAAGCCGTCCGCGCGGCGCTCGCGCTTGGCAGCGTCCCGCATGGCTGGCAGTCTCCGCGGTCCGGCATCGCACGAGGTTCATCATGTCGTTTGTCATTCGACCGTACGTGCCGACGGACCATGACTGGGTGCTTCAATGCGAGGTCGAACTCCAGGAGCACGAGCGCGCGCTCCACGACACACGCCTGCCCGGCCTGCCGCATACCCAGGAGTATCTGGCGATGCTGTGGGACACCCTGGCCCAGGACCAGGGCATCATGCTGATCGCCGAGGATGCCGCCGGCGAGCGCCTCGGCCTCGTGGCCGGCCACATCGTCGACCAGCCCTGGCCGATGGAGACCCGGGATTCGACCCGCTTCGGCTATGTCTCCGACATCTTCGTCAAGCCACAGGCGCGCGGCACCGGCCTGGCCCAGGCGCTGCTGGACGCGGTCGCCGCGCATCTGCGCCAGGCTGACCCGAGCCTGACCCGGCTGCGGGTCAATGTGCTGGCGGTCAACCGGGTGGCGTGCCGCGCCTATGAGAAGGCCGGCTTCACGCCCTACGAAATCATGTACGAGCGGCTGCTGCGGCCCCCGACCTAAGCGTTACAGCCAGCCGCGGCGGCGGAAATACCAGATCGGCACGATGGCCGAGACCACCATCAGGAAGATGGCGAACAGATACCCGTGGGTCCAGTGCAGCTCGGGCATGAATTCGAAATTCATGCCGTAGATGCTGGCGATCAGGGTCGGCGGCAGGAATGCCACCGCGGCGACGGTGAAGATCTTGATGATGGCGTTCTGCTCGATGTTGATGAGGCCGAGCGTCGCGTCGAGCAGGAAGTTCACCTTGCCGGCCAGGAAATGGGCGTGGTCGCTGAGCGAGGCGATGTCCCGCGACAGGGTCTTGATCCGCGCCTTGATGTCCTTCTTCAAATCCGCCTGCGCCGCCAGGAACAAGGCGATGCGGCTCAATCCCAGGAGCGAATCCCGCGCCTTGGTGCCGAGGTCCCCGACCCGGCCGATCCGGCGGAGCAGTTCCTTGAGGTCCGGGCCCTTGCGGATAGCCCCCTGCTCTTCCTTCCCGCCCAGCGCCGCGGCCCGCGTGGCGAAGATGTCGCGCGAGACGCGCTCCATGTCCGCCTGCGCCAGTTCCAGCACGTCGGCGAGGCGGTCGGTGATGCTCTCCAGCAGGCCCAGCAGGACGGCCTGCGCGCTCGCCGCCATGCCCGGATTGCGCTCCGCCCGGCGGGCAAAGACGGCGAACGGCAGCGGATCGACGAACCGCACCGTCACCAGGGCCGTCGGCAGCAGGATGAAGCTGACGGTGCCGCTTTCCGGGATCTCCGCGGTGGCGCGGTGCAGGATCGGCGCCGTCATGACCAGGAAACCGTTCTCGGTATAGAGCCGGCTGGAGGCTTCGATCTCGTGCATCTCTTCGCGGGTGGGGATTTCGATGCCGAAGAACCGTTCGACCGAGGCGATCTCCGCCAGCGTCGGATCGCACAGATCGACCCAGACCGCGTCGCGTGACAATTCCTCCACCGCATGCTCCGCCACCGCTTTGACATGGGTCGGCAACAAATCCGCCGGCGCCTGCGCATCGCGGGAGGCGAGATTCGGACTGCCGCTCAAAATCGACTTCTTGAGCGCGCCGCCGGCGTAGTCGTAGGCGGTGATCATGTCGCCTCCTCGCAGGTCGAGTTCGCCTGTTCAAAGCCCGGCGGCATGGCCCCTGTCAATCGCGACCTTAAGCCGCGGCGAAATCCGGAACCTCGATCTCGAGCCCGTCATAGCCGGGCTCGACACCGGGCGGGCATTTGGCCTTGATCACGTCGTAATCAACCAGGTGATTCATGTGGGTCAGCACGGTGTGCCTGGGCTTCAATTGCTCGGCCCAGGCGAGCGCCTGGTCGAAATGGGCATGGGTCGGATGCGGCTCGAAACGCAGGCAATCGATCACGAACAGATCGAGGCCCGCGAGAAGTCCGAGCGCCTGGTCGGAGAGCTTGGCGACGTCGGTGCAATAGGCGACGTTGCCGATGCGATAGCCGGTGCTGACGGCGCCGAAGCCGTGATCCTGCTCGAACGCAAGGACCTTGATGCCGTCGACTTCAAAGGGCGCGGTGACTTCGATCGGCCGCAGGAACGGCTTGTAGAGATGACCGGAGCCGATCGTGTTCTGCTGGAAGATGTAGGCGAAGCGGTCGGTCAGGGTCAGCAGCGTCTCGCGCGTGCCATAGGCCGGAATGGTCGCCTGCCCGGCCGGCTTTTTCAGGAACCGCGCGTCGTCGATGCCTTGCGTGTGGTCGGCGTGATCGTGGGTGTAGAGGATGGCGCTGACCTGGGAGATGCCGGCATCCAGGCATTGCGCCCGCAGGTCCGGCGAGGTGTCGACCAGGATGGTCGTGTCCTTTTGGCGCAGCGCGATGGAAACGCGGCGCCGGCGGTTCTTCGGATTGTCCGGGTTGCACTCGCCCCAGTTCGGCCCCATCAGCGGCACGCCGCCCGAGCCGCCGCAACCCAATATCGTCACCTTCATGCGGCGCTCTTCAAGGTCTTGTCGAACAGGCGATCGAAATTCGCGGTGGTGCGGCGCGCGAGCTCGTCGAAGCCGAGCCCCAGCATATTCGCGACGTAAGTCGCCGTGTGCTTCACGAAGCTCGGCTCGTTGCGCTTGCCGCGCATCGGCATAGGGGCGAGATAGGGCGAGTCCGTCTCCACCAGCAAGCGGTCGAGCGGCACCGTCTTCGCCACCTGGCGCAGGTCCTCGGCGTTCTTGAAGGTGACGATGCCGGAAAGGGAGATGAAGAAGCCCATCTCCAGCGCCGCGTCGGCCAGGTACTGCGTCGAGGTGAAGCAATGGATGACCCCGCGCAGGCCCCCTTTCTTCGCCCCCTCCTGCAACAGCTTCACGGTATCCTCGTCCGCGTCGCGGCTATGGACGATCAGCGGCAGAGCGGATTGCCGCGCCGCCTCGATATGCAGCGCGAAGACATCCTGCTGCTTATCGTGCGGGCTCTTGTCATAATAATAATCGAGCCCCGCCTCGCCGATGCCGACGACCTTGGGATGTTTCGCCAGGTCAACAATGCGTTCGAGCGCGATGCCCTGCTCGTGCGCCGCCTCGTGCGGATGCACGCCGACGGAGCAGAACATGCGATCGAATTTCTCCGCGACTGCCAGCACCTGGTCGAACTTGGAAAGCCGCGTGCAGATGGTGAGCATACGCCCCACCCCCGCCCCACGGGCGCGCGCCACCACGTCCTCGAGCTCCGGCGCGAATTCCGGGAAGTCGAGGTGGCAGTGGCTGTCGACGAGCTCGACCGACTCCATCCTACGCCGCCTCTTCCTCGTAGCGCGGGAACACGCCGGCGGGCGCGGGCAATGTGGCGCCGACCTTGAGCGCGCCGGTCTTGCCCAGCGTCTTGAAGGTGCGCGCTTCGGCGGGCACCGCGAGCTGATCCAGCATGCGCTCCATGGCGTGCGGCATGAAGGGTTGCACCAGGATCGCGAGATTGCGCACCGTTTCCGCCAGCACGTAGAGCACTGTCGCCATGCGCGCGGGGTCGGTCTTTTTTAAGGTCCAGGGCGCCTGCTCGGTGATGTAGCGGTCGCCGTCGCCGATAACCTGCCAGATCGTCTCGAGCGCGCGGCTAAATTGCTGCTCCAGCAGCAACGCGCGCACCTTGTCGACCAGCGCATAGGCCGATGCCAGCAGCGCATTGTCGGCGTCAGCGAAGGCGCCGGGCTGCGGCACCTGCGCGCCACAATTCTTGTTGATCATCGACAGCACGCGCTGCGCCAGATTGCCCAGGCCGTTGGCGAGGTCGCTGTTGATCCGCTGCACCATCGCGCGGTGCGAGAAATCGCCGTCATTGCCGAACGGGATTTCGCGCAGCAGGAAATAGCGCACCGGGTCGAGGCCATATTTCGCGACCATCGCGTGCGGTTCCAGCGCGTTGCCGAGCGACTTGGACATCTTCTGGCCTTCGTTGGTCCACCAGCCGTGGGCGAAGACGCGCCGCGGTGTCGGCAGCCCGGCGGCCATCAGGAAGGCCGGCCAGTAGATCGTATGGAAGCGCACGATGTCCTTGCCGACCATGTGCAGATCGGCGGGCCAGAACTGCTTGTAGCCCGGCGCGTTCTCGTCGGGGAAACCGACGGCGGTGATGTAATTGACCAGCGCATCCAGCCACACATACATCACATGCGCCGGATCGTCCGGCACCGGCACGCCCCAGTTGAAGGTGGTGCGCGAGACGGAGAGATCGCGCAGGCCCGACTTCACGAAGGCGATCACCTCGTTGCGGCGCGATTCCGGCGCGAGGAACGACGGGTTGTCCTCGTAGAACTTCAGCAGCCGATCACCCCACTCCGACAGCTTGAAGAAGTAGCTCGGCTCCTCCACCCACTCCACTTCGGCGCCCGAGGGCGCGATCTTCTTGCCGTTCGGCGTGGTGGTGAGTTCCTCCTCGCCGTAATAGGCCTCGTCGCGCACGGCATACCAGCCGGCATAGGAGCCGAGATAGATCTCGCCGCGCGCCTTCAACCGCCGCCAGATCTCCTGGCACGACTTGATGTGACGCTCTTCCGTGGTGCGGATGAAATCGTCGTTCGAGTAGTTCATCGCCTTGGCGAGGTCGCGAAAGTTTTGCGACACCTTGTCGGTGAATGCCTGCGGCGACATGCCGGCGGCCAGGGCGGATTTTTCCACCTTCTGCCCATGCTCGTCGGTGCCGGTCAGGAAATGCACCTTCCGCCCGTCCAGCCGCATGAAGCGCGCCAGGACATCGCAGGCAAGCGTCGTGTACGCGTGCCCGATATGCGGCGCATCGTTCACATAATAGATCGGCGTGGTGACGTAATAGCGGTCGGCCTCAGCCATCGCTCAAAACTCCGGTCATTCGGTGGTGGACGGCCTGATTAGCGGCCCAGGCCCTCGATGGCCAGAAAACCCGCGAGCCAAGCCTGCTTTCGGTCCAGGTTGACGCTGTTGACCCGGTCGAACAGACGGCTGACCTTTTCCCATAGCTCCAGCCAGCGATCAAGGCTGGCGGCGGCGGCCATGCGCTGGATCAGGGCCGATTCACCCTGAAAAAGCTCGGGATTTGGCAGGTTGCCGGTGGCCGATGCGCGCGCCATGCGGGCGAACCACCAGCCCAGCAGCTCGACCGCCAGCTCGAATTGCGGCCCCTGGTCGCGGCCGGCGAGCCGGTCGCCGAGCTTATGCACCAGCCCGGCATCGAGCTTTGGCCAGCCGGCGAGCAGCGCACCGATGTCGCGCAGCAGGCCGGTGCCGTCATCCTCCACCATGCGGATCGCCTGGCCCAGGCTGCCTGCCGCCGTCTGTGCCGCGATCTGCCGGTCGGCGGCGCTGGATTTCGGGAAGCGCTGGCCGATCTCGGCGCTCACCACCTCGTCGGGCAAGGGCTGCAGGACCAGTTTGCGGCAGCGCGAGCGGATGGTCGGCAGCAGCGCCTGCGGCGCATGAGACAGCAGCAGCAGGACCGTGTTGGCCGACGGCTCCTCGAGGATCTTCAGCAGCGCGTTGGCGGAGTTGCGGTTGAGGTCGTCGGCGCTGTCGACGATGACCACGCGCCACTTGCTGGCCGAGGGTTTCAGATGCAGGAAGTCGATCACCTCGCGCACGTCATCGATGACGATCTCGCTGCGCCGCTTGCCGGTCTTCTCGTTGATTGCGCGCTCCAGGAGGCGGAAATCCGGGTGCGCCTTCTGCGCGATCTGGCGAAAGACGCGCGCCTCGGGCGACATCTGCAACGTCGTCGCCGGCGGTGGAGCCCCGAACATGCCGCCCTCCTCCACCGGCTGGGCCAACAGAAACCGCGCCATGCGATAGGCCAGCGTCGCCTTGCCGACGCCCTTGGGGCCGGAGATCAGCCAGGCGTGCGGCATGCGGCCGGATTCATGCGCCTTCAGGAAGGCCTGCTCCGCCTCCGCATGGCCGATCAGCCGATCGGTCCAGGCCGGACCGATCTCCTCCGGAGGCTCGATAGGTTTGGCGCGCGGAGCCATCAGGCTTTCAAGCCGTAGGTCGCGGCAACCACCGCAAGAACGTCGCGCGCTACCTCGTCCGGCGTGCCGCCGGCATCGATGACGACGCGATGACGGCCGTCGCGCGCCTGGGCGATCTCCTGGAACGCGGCGCGCAGCTTCTCATGGAATTCCCGGCCCATGCGTTCGTAGCGCTGGCTGGCGACGGCGCGGGACAGGCCGATCTCGACGGCCAGGTCGAACACCAAGGTGAGGCCCGGCTCCTCGTCCCGCACCACCCTATGGCGCAGATCGCTGAGCCAGGCGCGGTCGACGCCCATACCGTAGCCCTGATAGGCCATGGTGGAATCCGCGAAGCGGTCGCAGATCACCCATTCGCCGCGCTGCAGCGCCGGGCGGATGGTGCGCTCCAGATGATCGGCCCGGGCGGCGTTGATCAACAGCGCCTCCGTCTCCGGCGACCAGCGCGCCGTCTCGCCATCGACCAGCAATTTGCGGATCAGTTCGGCGCCGGGCGCGCCGCCAGGTTCGCGCGTCGTGGTGACCGCGTGGCCCGCCGCGCGCAAGGTCTCGGCAAGGCGCTTGACCTGGGTGGATTTGCCGGCGCCCTCGCCGCCCTCGAAGACGATGAAGCGCAGCGCCGCGGCGCCTGCTTTCATTGCGGAGCGCCGAAGACCAGGCGCTGCAGATTGATGGCGATGCGGCCGCCGACGCCGACCTTCGGCACGTCCTGCGCGGCGACGAGGCTGATGGTGAAATCCGGCATGTTGGGCGCCGAGACGACCAGTTTGCCCAGCTCCTGGCCGGCGGCGACCGGCGCCATGATCGGCGTCGGCACCACGGCCTTGGCCGTCACCTTCTGCCGGTCGGCGCGCGGCAGGGTCAGCGTCAAATCCTGCGCCACGGTCAGCGGCACGGTCTTGGTCTCGCCATACTCGACCGGCGCTTCGGCCAGCACCGAGCCCTTGGTGACCACGGTGAAGTTGCCGGTTTCGCGGAACGCCCAGTCCAGCAACTGGCCGGCTTCGTCGGCGCGCTCCTGCATCCCGGTCAGCCCCTGCACCACCATGACGATGCGGCGGCCGTCGCGGATCGCCGAGGCGGTCAGGCCAAAACCGGCTTCCTCCGTGTGGCCCGTCTTCAGGCCGTCGACGCCGGAGCCGCTACGATAGAGCAGCGGGTTGCGGTTGCCCTGCTTGATGCCGTGCCAGGTGAACTCCTTCTCCGAATAGAAATGGTAATATTCCGGGAAGTCGGTGATCAGGCGCGTCGCCAGCACCGACAAATCCTTGGCGGTCATGTAGTGGTCCGGGTCCGGCCAGCCGGTCGAGTTGCGGAAATGGCTGCCGGTCAGGCCGATCTCCTTGGCCTTCTCGTTCATCCGCTCGGCGAACGCATCCTCGCTGCCGGCCAGGCCTTCGGCGATGACCACGCAGGCATCGTTGCCGGACTGGATCACCATGCCGCGGATCAGATCCTCGACCTTCACGTCGGAATCGATGTCGACGAACATCTTGGACCCCTGGGTCGCCCAGGCCTTCTGGCTGACATGGAAGGTGTCGTCCAGCTTCACGTCGCCGCGCTTCAGCGCATCGAACAACATGTAGGCCGTCATCAGCTTGCTCATCGAAGCCGGAAACAGCTTCTCTTCGCCCATCTTGTCGTAGATCACCGACCCGGTCTGGAAATCGACGATATAGACATGCTGGGCGTTGGTCTGGATCGGGTCGGCCTGCGCCAGCGGCGCGGCGATCGTGGCAAGACCGAAGGTCAGAGCAAGCAGAAGGCGACGCGGAATCATGGCACTCATCCAGTTGGAGCTGCGCTTGGCGGAAAACTGTTCCAATTCAAGGGTATCGTCAAGGCGACGGGGATTCTACCCGCCCGAATCAGTCGACCACAATGCGCGATTCCGGGTGGCCGCCGGAGATCATCCGCTTCAGCGTCTCATCCGCTTGCTGGACCGAGGCGATAGGACCGACCCGGACGCGATAGTAGCGTTGGGCCCCGACCGTGACCGGTGAAACGCGCACCGGACCGAACTTCTTCAACTGTCCGGTCAGTTGATTGGCGTTGGCCTGGCGCAGGAAGGCGCCAGCCTGGATGTAGATATTGGTCGGCTTCACCGCCAACTGCGTGACCTTGCCGTCGGGTTGCGGCAGCACCATCTGGCCGCCCTGCTGCGGAGCGGCGGTGGGTGTCGTGCCCGCTTGCGCCTGCGTCGTCCCGGGGCTGACCTTGGAGCCGGCGATCGGCGCCAGACCGCCGGCCGTCACCTCGCCGGCGGGCGCCGCCTTGGGCGGCGGCGGCAGCGTATCGCCGCCCTGCTTGGACGCGGCGGCGGCCAGGATCTGGCTGTCTTCCGCCATGATCTCCACCCGTACCCGGGCGGTGCCGCGCTCGATGAAGCCGAGGAGCTGCGCACCGCGGCGGCTGAGGTCGATGATGCGGCCCGCCGAGAACGGGCCACGGTCGTTCACCCGCACGGCGATCGAGCGCCCGTTCTCCAGATTGGTGACCCGCACCATAGACGGCATGGGCAGGGTCTTGTGCGCCGCCGTCAGGCCGTTGGTGTCGAACACCTCGCCATTGGCGGTGCGCTTGCCGTCGAATCCCGGGCCGTACCAGGAAGCGATACCGGTCTCGTTATATTCGTAATCGGCCTTCGGGTAGTACCAGATGCCGCCGACCTGATAGGGCTTGCCGATCTTGTAGGGGGCGGGCTTGGCCGGGCCGGGATTGGTGATCACCTTGGCCTGGTCGACCAGCACCTTGGATTCCGTGCAGCCCGCGAGGGCGGTGCCCAGCACGCAAAAGAGCAACAGAGCTTGTCGTCGGATCGTCCACATGGCGTCAGGCGTCGGTCTGCGTTCACATCTAGGGATGCCTGGAGACTGGCCCCCACTGGCTCAAGCCCCACTGATTCAAGATCGGCGAATCATCGCGGGCCAAGCTAAAGCTCATGCCCTCCCCTGGCAACTCACGGCCGCATGATCGTGGGAAGCCGTGAAGAATCGCTGAATCCCCAAATGCGCCGGGCACTTACCGGTCGGTCTTTAGGCGAAAATGCGGCGACTCGCGAGCCTGGGCGGCCGGTCGCCCTTGCTTGACCGGCCGCCGATGGCTGGCCTATTGAACCGGCAATCGCCAATTTACGCGCCCGGACGGGTGGCCGAGTGGTTTAAGGCAGCGGTCTTGAAAACCGCCGTGGGGGCAACCCCACCGTGAGTTCGAATCTCACCCCGTCCGCCACAGGCCAGCCTTGCCAGGTAAGGCGCGAATGACTATCCATCCTGGCATGAAGTTCACCATTCTCAATCGCGCGGCCGCGTCTCCTTCGATCTGAGCGCGTGCCATTTCGCCTTTGCGGCGCGTCCATCGGCCCGCCGCCCATGATGCGTGTCATTGAGAGAAACCTTCATGAAACCTGAGCCCATGCGGGCGCTGAGCGCCGCAGACATCGAATCGTTCATTCGTGACGGCTTCGTTCGCATCGATGCGGCATTCAGCAAACGAACGGCCGAGGCGGCGCGATCCATTCTATGGCAAGCAACGGGGTGCGATCCGGACGATCGCGCGACCTGGACCCGACCGGTCATCCGCCTTGACCAGTTCGTTCAGCCCCCGTTCCGGGAGGCGGCGAATGCGCCACTGCTGCATAAGGCGTTTGACCAGCTCGTCGGACCGGGGCGCTGGTTGCCGCGCGGTGCGCTCGGCACCTTCCCGGTCCGCTTCCCATCATCCGAGAACCCGGGAGACGATGGCTGGCACGTCGATATGAGCTTCGGAGACAGTCCGGACTTCATGGAATGGCGCGTCAACGTCAGCAGCAGAGGACGCGCCCTGCTTATGCTGTTCCTGTTTTCCGATGTTGGGCCCCGCGATGCGCCGACACGAATCCGGGTAGGATCACATTTTGATATCGCGCGGCGGCTCGCCCCCGCGGGCGAGGCGGGGCTGACCCTTCGCGAGTTGGCGGCCGACGACTTCGCAGGTTCGGCAAGCCGGCTGGAGGTGTCGGCCGTGGGCGAGGCCGGTACGGTGTACCTGTGCCATCCCTTTCTGGTGCATGCGGCGCAGCGGCATCGGGGAACCGCGGTGCGGTTCCTGGCGCAGCCTCCGCTCCTGCCCCGTGAACCCATCTGCATCGATCGACAAGACGGCGCCTATTCACCGGTGGAGCAGTCGATCCGAATGGCGATCGCCAGTTAACCCAGGGGGCGGCCGTCCGCTTTCCCGTCGAGGGGCGCGGACGGAACCTTGCCGGTCCCCGCCCCACCCGGAGCGCCCCCTTGAAATCCATTTGTGGGCTTCTAGATCGAATTTGCCGGCCGCCATTCAGGGGCCGGACTTAACCGCGGGGCGCCGGCGCATCCGGCGACCCCCTTGTACCCATGTTGCTCATTGGAGGATGTGGCTATGAGGAGCAGCCTGAATTTCTCGCCTCTTTTCCGGTCGACCATCGGCTTCGACCGCGTCTTCGATCTGCTGGAGAATGCCAGCCAAGTCCAGACCTTCGATAATTGGCCGCCCTATGACATCGTGAAGAACGGTGAGGACGCCTATCGGATCACAATGGCGGTGGCGGGATTCTCGGAGGAGGATC
>DASZQC010000275.1:0-4221 GCA_035549815.1 Dongiaceae bacterium | reverse complement strand
TGGCTGGCCGCTGTCGACCTGAAACAGGGGCCGCAGGGTATCGAGCGCGTGCCGCCCGACCAGGCGGTGTTCATCGACGTCTATGGCCGCACCTTCTGGATCGCCGGCCTGGTCACCGCCTTGACGCTGCTCCTCGGCTTTCCGGTCGCCTATCTGCTGGCGACGCAGCCCGCGCATCGCGCCAACATCCTGATGATCTTCGTCATGCTGCCCTTCTGGACGTCGCTGTTGGTGCGCACCACCGCGTGGTTCGTGCTGCTGCGCACCGAGGGGCCGATGAACGATCTGGCGGAACTGCTGGTGGGCGAAAGGTTCGAGATGATCTTCACCCGCTTCGGCACCATCCTGGCGATGACCCACATCCAGTTGCCGTTCACGCTGCTGCCGATCTACAGCGTGATGAAGACCATTCCGCCCAGCCATGTGCGCGCGGCGCGCTCGCTCGGCGCCGGGCCGTTCCTCGCCTTCTGGCGGGTCTATTTTCCGCAGACCGTGCCGGGCATCGCGGCAGGCTGCCTGCTGACCTTCATCCTCTGCCTCGGCTACTACATCACACCGGCTTTGGTCGGCGGGCCGCGCGACCAGATGGTGAGCTATTACGTCTCCTACTACATGAACAACATCATCAATTTCGGCCAAGCCTCGGCGCTGGGCGCCGTGCTGCTGATCATCACCATGGCGCTGTACTGGGTCTACAACCGCCTGGTCGGCATCGACAACATGAAGCTGGGGTAAGCACGATGGACTGGCTGCCCCTGCTCGGCCTGCCGCCCTACGCCTCGACGCAAGAGCGCCTGTGGCGCCTGTGCTTCTTCCTGTTCTGCGCCCTGGTGCTGCTGTTCCTCATCTCGCCGATCCTGATCGTGATCCCGATCAGCTTCAACGACAGCTCGTTCCTCTCTTTCCCGCGCGGCGTCTGGTCGACCCGCTGGTACGAGGACTTCTTTTTCAGCGAGCGCTGGACCAATGCGGTGAAGAACAGCGTCATCATCGCCTTCTTCACCACCATCCTGGCGACGACGCTGGGCACGCTCGCCGCTCTCGGCCTGTCACGGCCGAATTTCCCGGCGCGCGCGGCGGTGATGGCGGTGCTGATCTCGCCCATGGTCGTACCGGTGGTGATCACCGCGGCGGCGCTCTATTTCTTCTACGCCAATCCGCTGGTGGTGACGGCGGAGCCGATCTTCATCCTCAACAACACCTATGTCGGCGTGATCCTGGCGCACACGCTGCTGGCGACGCCCTTCGTCGTCATCACGGTGACGGCGACCCTGACCGGGTTCGACCAGTCGATGATCCGCGCCGGCGCCAGCCTGGGCGCGCCGCCGGCGACCGTGTTCCGCAAGGTGATCCTGCCGCTGATCTCGCCCGGCGTGATCTCCGGCGCGCTCTTCGCCTTCGTCACCTCGTGGGACGAGGTCGTCGTGGTCCTGTTCGTCGGCTCCAGCGAGCAGCGCACGCTGCCCCGCCAGATGTTCAGCGGCATTCGCGAGATGATCAGCCCAACCATCACCGCGGCCGCCACCGTGCTCATCTCGCTCGCCGTCATCATGCTGGTGACCGTGGAGCTGCTGCGGCGGCGCTCCGAGCGCCTGCGGGGCCTCCGGAGCTAATTGCGAATCATTCTCAATAACCTAGACATCGTCTTCCGGAGCGGCTAGACTAGCCGCCTGTTTTACCAAGCGATTCAGGCCAGTAGCCGAAAATGTACAAGGATAACAGCCTGGTACCGAGCGAAGCAGTCCGCCTGGCCGCCCTCGGCCTGCTGGCCAAGCGCGACCATGCCTATGCCGACCTGGCGCGCGACATCCGGCATTTCACCGCCCGCATCGTCGGGCCGTCGCTCGACCTGCTTGGGCCCTCGCTGGAGCTGCTGAAGGTCGAGGGCCTGATCGAGGCGGTCGACCCGACCGCGCCGCATGACCGGCAAATGGTCCGCATCACCAGGGACGGCCGCGCTGAGCTGCAGCGCCTGATGACCGCCAATCTGCGCGGGCCGATGGGCGAGGTGAACAAGCTGATCGTCGCCTTGAAGCTGCATTTCCTCGACCAGCTCGAGCCCGACCAGCGCCGCCAGCAGCTCGAGATGCTGATGGAAGTCTGCGACCGGGAGCTGATCCGGCTCAACGATCTTCGCTCGCACCACCAGGGCGACAGCGGCGCCTTGATCCCGTGGCTGGATCACGAGATCGCCGAGGTGCAGGCCCGGCGCGACTGGTTCCTCAACCTGTCGGAAAACGTCTAACCGATCTTCAAGGACGCCGCCGTGACCCAAAAGGAAACAGCACAGCAGGCCATCGACAGGATCGTCACCGACATGACGGCCGCCTGGAACCGACACGACGTCGCGGCCTTTGGCGCCGCCTTTGCCGAGGATGCGGAATTCACCAATGTCTTCGGCATGGTGCAGCGGGGCCGTCCGGAGATCGAGGCGCTGCATGCGCCGCTGTTCAAAACCATCTTTAAGGATAGCGTGCTGACCTCGACCGAGATACGGCTGCGGATGATCCGGCCCGATGTCGCCGCCGTCGACGTGCGCTGGAAGATGAGCGGCGCCCGCAACCCGATGGGCGAACCCTGGCCGGAACGCGAAGGCATTCTCAACTGGGTGGTCACACAGCACGGCGATCGCTGGCTGATCGACGTGTCGCATAACATGGATCTGCCGCCGCCCGAGCTCGTCAAGGCACAGACGGCGCTGGTGAAGAAATAGCCGTCAGAACAAATGCTGCCCGCCGGTCAGGAAGATCTCCGTGCCGGTGACATAGCCGAAATCCTTGCCGCAGAGCTGGAACACCACGCCGGCGACCTCGTCCGTGGTGCCCATGCGGCCCATGGGTATGCGCGGGATCAGCGCCTCGTATTCGGGGCCGATCATGGCCGTCTCGATCTCGCCGGGCGCAATGGCGTTGACGCGCACGCCGAGCGCCGCGAACTCCACCGCCATCTCGCGGGTCAACGCCGACAGGGCCGCCTTCGAGGTCGAATAGGCCGAGCCCGCGAAGGGATGGATGGCGTGGCCGGCGATCGAGGTGATGTTGATGATGGCGCCCTTGCCCTGGTGCAGGGGCTTGGCGAGGCCGCGCGCCAACTTCAGCGGGGCGAAGAAATTGAGCTCGAACACTTCGCGCCAGGCGCTGATCTCGCCATTGAGGATCCCGAGCCGCTCCTTGAACGCGGTCTTGGGGCTGACCGCGGCATTGTTGACCAAGGCGTGGATCGGCCGGCCATCGAGGATCTTCAGCGCCTGCTCGACGAAACGGTCATTCTCCTCCGGCTGGCCGAGATCGACAGTGATGTGATCGGTCCAGTTCGGGTCGTATTTGCATTCTTCCGGAATGGCATCGCGGCTGCAGGTGATGACACGCCAGCCTTCCTTGCTGAAGCGCTTCACCGTGGCGTGGCCAATGCCGCGGCTGGCGCCGGTCAGCACGATGGTCTTCTTGGCTTCTGCGTTCATCTCGATCGTCCTCAATGATAGCGGAAGGTCGCGCGCCTCTCGACGACGCCCTCGGGATCTTCGTGGATGATGACCTCAGCCTCGGGAAAGGCGGCGCGGATGTCGGTTTCGACCGCATCCGAGATTCGATGCGCCTCAGTCAGGCTCAACGCCCCGTCGAGCTCCAGATGGAACTGGATGAAGCGGTCCCGCCCGGCGACGCGGGTGCGCAGGTCGTGCAGATTCAAGACCTGGCTGTGACCGCGCACGATGTCCTTGATGCGGGTCCGTTCCGCCTCATCCATTTCCCGGTCCATCAGCATGTCCAGCGCCTCGCGCCCGATCTGCACAGCGGCCCAGGCGATGAACAAGGCAATCAGCAGGCCGATCGCCGGATCGATCCACCACCAGCCGAGATAGGTGCTGAGCAACAGAGCGGCGATGACGCTGCCATTGACCAGGAAATCGCTGGCGTAATGCGCAGAGTCGGCCTTGACCGCAACCGAGCCAGTCTTCCGCACCACATGGCGCTGCAGCAGTACAAGCAGGAGCGTCACCGCCATGGAGAACACCATCACGGCGACGCCGATCTCCGGCGCCTGCACCGGCTGCGGAGTCATGAAATGATCCAGCACCTCCGCCAGCAGCAGGATGGAAGAGCCCAGAATGAAGGCGACCTGAACAAGCCCGGCAAGCGGCTCCGCCTTGCCGTGACCGAAACGATGCTCGGCATCCGCCGGCATCAGCGCCTGGCGGATGGCAATGAGGTTGACGATCGACGC
>DASZQC010000274.1:0-3232 GCA_035549815.1 Dongiaceae bacterium | reverse complement strand
GCTGGGGACATGGATGTGGTCGGGTTTGGTCGGGTTGTTCTTGAAGGCGGTCTCGACGAAGCACATCGCCTCATGGATGGCGACGGGCGTGAGCTGGAGGCGGTCGGTAACGTCACCCACGGCATAGATGTGGGGATTTGAGGTGCGCGAATAGTCGTCGACCTTGACCTCGCCGCGCTTGCCCAGCTCCACGCCCGCCTTTTCGACATGCAGCGCCATGGTGTTGGGCTGGCGGCCGATGGCCAGCATGATCTGGTCGCATTCGATGATGGCGCCCTTGTTGGTTTCGGCGTGCAGATGGTCGCCCTGTTTTTCCACCTTGGTGAATTCGCAGCCCAGCAGCACCTCGATGCCGCGGCTTTTCATGGATTGGCACAGGGCGTCGCGCAGGCAGTCGTCGAAGCCGCGCAGCGGTTTCTCGCCGCGATAGACCAGCGACACCTTGGCTCCCAGGCCATGGAAGATATGGGCGAATTCCAGCGCGATATAGCCGCCGCCGGCGATCAGGATGCGTTTGGGCAGGGCGGGCAGGTGAAAGGCTTCGTCCGAGGTAATGCACAATTCGCCGCCGGGAATGACGTGGCTGGTGCCCATCTCGCGCGTCGGCCGGTTGCCGGTGGCGATCAGGATGGTTGCGGCGGTGACCTTTTGGCCGGAATTGAGCAGATGCAGGGTGTGCCCGTCCTCGAACACGGCGCGGTCATGGAAGATCTTCACGCCCGCCTTTTCGACATTGGTGGTGTAGAGCCCCTCCAGGCGCGCGATCTCGCGGTCCTTGTTGGCGATCAGGGTGGGCCAGTCGAACGTGCAGTCGCCGAAGTCCCAGCCATAACCCTTCGAGTCCAGGATGTTCTCGCGGAACTGGCTGGCATAGACGAACAGCTTCTTGGGAATGCAGCCGCGGATCACGCAGGTGCCGCCCATGCGCCATTCCTCCGCCAGCGCGACGCGGGCCCCCGCCTGCGCCGCCATGCGCGCGGCGCGCACGCCGCCGGAGCCGCCACCGATGACGAACAGGTCATAGTCGAATTTGGTCATTCCGGTACGCCCACGGGCTGCGGTATACGCTTAACTGACACCGGGTCGGGTCACAATGTCGAAGCGGATTGGACAGGCATGCATATGTTTGCTGGCGGCACTGCTGCTGGCCGGATGCACCTATTCCGATTCGCTGCGCGTCAACGAGATCCGCTCGGTCTGGGGCCCTTCAGGTCACGCGCTGGCGCCCGTGCCGGTGTTCTATGCCACCGACCGCGAGCCGGACGGTGACGGCGGATTCACGCTGAACTGGGGCGGGGTGCCGCGCTGCGGCAAGGCTGATGTGGCCGTCACCAATGCACTGAGCCCGCCCACGCCCGATCCGAAGCTGGCGCCGATCGCCTGCGACGGCGAGGCGGCGATGCGCGCCTTCGCCGGCCAAATCGCGGCGGCGGCCAAGGCGCGGGGCTGCAACCGGGTGCTGCTGATCGTGCACGGCTACAATGTCAGTTTCCGCTCCGCCCTGCTGCATGGGGCACAGAATGCGCGCGACACCCAGTGGCGGTGCGCCACGCTGCTGCTGAACTGGTCCAGCGAGGCCAGGTTCAACCGCTATGCCGCCGACATCGAGCGCAGCGGCTATGCCGTGCCGCTGCTGGTGAACCTGTTGCGCGAGTTGAAGGCGGCCGGACTGCAGACCGAAATCCTCTCCCACAGCCTGGGCGCGCGCATCGCCCTGATCGCGGTGGATTCGCTGTGCCGCGACCGCCAGACGTCGGTGGGCGAGTTCATCCTGGCCGCCGCGGACATCAGCGTGGGCGAGGATAATGACGACCTGGCCAAGCTGCTGGACCGCGCCCTTCCCTGCACGCGGCGCTTCACCATCTATGCCTCGCGCGATGACCTGGCGCTGATCCTGTCGGAGAATGTGCATGGCGGCATCGCGCGCGCCGGCCGCGTGCCCGAGCACGACCTGCGCTATCAGGGGCCCAAGGTGGATGTGGTCGACGCGACCGAGGCGCCGGGCGACGATGCCGGCCATGCCTATTTCATTTTTTCATGGGAAATGGCCAAGGACATCATGTGGGTGCTGGCGGGAGCGCCGATGGCCGAACGCGCGGCGCCGGACGGGCCGCGCACGCTCGAGTGCCGCGACTGGAAAGCCAGCCCGTGCGCGGCGGGCGGCGGGCGCTACAGCCTGCGGGTGGCCAGGGCCCGCAGGCCGGGCCTTGCCACCGACCTGCTGCGCGACATCCTGCCGATCACGCCGGTGCAGTGAGCGCCCTTCGACAAGCTCGGGGTGAGGACAGCCTCATGCTGAGCCTGTCGAAGCATCAGGCTGCCGGAGCATGCGTTCAGGCGCGCTCGATAACCTCGACATCGCCGGGGCCGGCGATGAGAAGCGTGGAAGCAATGTCGATGAACAGGCCATGCTCCACTACGCCCGGCACCGCCTTGATGGCGGCAGCCAGCCTGGACGCGTTGGCGATGCTTCCCAGGGCGCAGTCATAGATCACATTGCCGCTGTCGGTCTTGAACACCTCGCCATCGCGCCGGCGCAAGGCGAGGGACACGCGCGAATAACCCAGAACGTCCAGCGCCGCAGCCAGACGCTGGGCGGTGGATTTGTGACCGAAGGCGACCAGTTCCACCGGCAGCGGAAACCTGCCCAGGCGGGCGACCATCTTGCTCTCGTCGGCGATGACGACCATTTTTTTCGACGCGGCCGCCACGATCTTTTCACGCAGAAGCATGCCGCCGCCGCCCTTGACCAGGTTGAGATTGCGGTCGGCTTCGTCGGCACCGTCGACGGTCAGGTCCAGCGGCGCCAGGTCGTCCAGCGGCGCCAGGGTGATCCCGAGCTTGCGGGCGAGCGCCGCGGTCTTCTCGCTGGTGGGCACGCAGGTCAGCTTCAGCCCGCCGCGCACCCTGGGACCCAGCAGCTCGACGAACAGTTCGGCGGTGGAGCCCGAGCCCAGCCCCAGCTTCATGCCGTCCTTGACATATTCGAGCGCCTTGGCGGCGGCGGCTTTCTTGAGGATGTTCTGGTCGGTCATGGCGCTTGCTGCGATTACCCTCCCCATGAAGGAGGGTCGAAAATCCCGGAAGGGATTTTCCGGGGAGGAGTCCGGCGCGGGATGCGCGCCGGATTCATGAACCGCGCGCAGAATGGTTTCAAGGACCAAGGCGCACAGCGCAAATCCTATTCGACGGTCACGGACTTGGCCAGGTTGCGCGGCTGGTCCACGTCGGT
>DASZQC010000273.1:0-9132 GCA_035549815.1 Dongiaceae bacterium | reverse complement strand
CACGCACGGCGCGACGTTGGAACGATTGCCGTAAGGCGCACTACTCCAGATCGATGACCCTGATCGATCGTCCCTTCGCCGTCAGCGCCAGCTTGCCGTGCTTCAGCCTGATGGCTTCTTCGCCGAACACCCTGTGGCGCCAGCCTTTCAGCGCCGGCACCTTGGCGTGATCGTCGGCGGCGATCCGCTCGAGATCGGCGGAGTTGGCGATCAGCTTCTGCGCCACGCCGAACTCGTCGCAGCGCAGTTTCAGCAGCACGCGCAACAGGTCGATCAGCGGCCCGAGGCCCGCCGGAATGTCGGGCCGGGGCGGCAGCTTCGGCGCCTCGGATTCCGGAATCTCCAGGCCGCGCCGTACGGCGGCCAGGATCGCCTCGCCGTTGCGGCCGTCGGCGAAGCCGCGCGACAGGCCGCGGCTCTGGCTCAGCGCCTCCGCCGTCTCCGGCACGTGTGCCGCGATCTCCACGATGTTCTCGTCGTTCAGCACGCGGTTGCGCGGCACGTCGCGATTCTGCGCCTCGCGCTCCCGCCACGCGGCGACCTCTTTCAGCACGGCGAGGAAGCGCGGCTTCTCCGAGCGCGTCTTCAGCCGCTTCCAGGCATTCTCCGGATTGAATTCGTAGGTCGCCGGATCGGTCAGCAGCCCCATCTCGTCGGCGATCCATTCCAGCCGCTCGCTCTTTTCCGCCTTGGCGCGCAGCTTCTCGTAGATGACGCGCAGGTGCGTGACGTCGGAGAGGGCGTAGTCGAGTTGCCGGGCCGAGAGCGGCCGGCGCGACCAGTCGGTGAAGCGCGCCAGCTTATCGAGCCGTGTGTTGGCCAGCTTGCCCGCCAGGGTCTCATAGCTCGCCGCATCGCCAAAGCCGCACACCATGGCCAGCACCTGGGTGTCGACGATCGGCTGCGGGATCGAGCCCATGAGGCGGAAGAAGATTTCGATGTCCTGCCGGGCGGCATGGAACACCTTGACGATTGTCGGGTCCTTCAGCAGGGCGAGAAGGGGGCTGAGGTCGATGCCCGGGGCCAGGGTGTCGATCGCCGCCACTTGGTCGTCCTGCGGCCCGGCGATCTGGATCAGGCACAGGATCGGCCAGTAGGTCTTTTCGCGCAGGAACTCGGTATCGATGGCGAAAAACGGCGCACCCTCTAGCCGCTGGCAGAAAGCGGCGAGATCTGCGGTCTCCGTGATCAGGAGGGGCTCGGCGGACGGGTGACGCACCATGTTGGGGCGATCCTATAACCGGTTTGCCGAGTCCTGGAAAGGGCGACAAACTGCTGTTTTCCTGCGATTCGCAGGGGTTTTCCGGGGCTCCAGGCCGGTTCCAGCCCATGCTTGACAAGACCCGGCTTTCCGTAGTTTCTCGCGCCGAAGTCTTGGAATCTTTAGGGAAATTGCCATGCACGCCTACCGCACGCACACCTGCGGCGCGCTCCGAATGTCTGATGTCGGCCAGCAGGTCCGGCTGTCCGGCTGGGTCCACCGCAAGCGCGACCATGGCAATCTGGTGTTTATCGACCTGCGCGACCATTACGGCCTGACCCAGTGCGTGCTGGACGTGTCGTCCCCTCTGTTCAAGGCGGTGGAGCAGACCCGCGTCGAGAGTGTCGTCACCGTGACCGGCAAGGTGGTCCGGCGCCCGGCCGAGACCGCTAATCCGAAGCTGCCGACCGGCGAGATCGAGCTGCAGATCGTCGATTACGCCATCCAGTCCGTCGCCGACGTGGTGCCGCTGCAGGTCAACAGCGAGGAGGATTCCGGCGAGGAGGTGCGCCTGCGCTACCGCTTCCTGGACCTGCGCCGCGAGAAGGTGCATGCCAACATCGTGCTGCGCTCGCGCGTGATCTCGTCGATCCGCCGCCGCATGATCGAGGCGGGCTTCACCGAGTTCCAGACACCGATCCTGACCTCTTCCTCGCCGGAAGGGGCTCGTGACTTCCTGGTGCCGGCGCGCCTGCATCCCGGCAAGTTCTACGCCCTGCCGCAGGCGCCGCAACAGTTCAAGCAGTTGCTGATGGTGGCCGGCTTCGACCGCTATTTCCAGATCGCGCCCTGCTTCCGCGACGAGGACAGCCGCGCCGACCGTTCGCCGGGCGAGTTCTACCAGCTCGATTTCGAGATGTCGTTCGTGACGCAGGAAGACGTCTTCAACACCATCGAGCCGGTGCTGCATGGCGTGTTCGAGGAATTCGCCGGCGACCGCAAGGTTTCGGCGCTGCCGTTCCCGCGCATCCCCTATGCGACGTCAATGCTGAAATACGGCTCGGACAAGCCGGACCTGCGCAACCCGATCACCATCGCCGACGTGACCGAGGCCTTCCGCGGCTCCGGCTTCGGCATCTTCGCCAAGGCGATCGACGGCGGGTCGATCGTGCGCGCGATCCCGGCGCCGGGCGCCGCGACAAAGCCGCGCAGCTTCTTCGACAAGCTGAACGAATGGGCGCGGGCCAACGGCGCCGGCGGCCTCGGCTACATCGTCTACGAGGCGGCGGGCGCCAAGGGCCCGATCGCCAAGAACCTGGACGAGGCGCGCATCGCCCAGATCAAGGCCGCGAGCGGCGCCCAGGACGGCGACGCCGTGTTCTTCGCCTGCGACAAGAAGGACGTGGCCGCGAAATTCGCCGGCACCGTGCGCACCAAGCTGGGCGAGGAGCTGCAGCTCATCGACCCGACAAAGTTCGAGTTCTGCTGGATCGTCGACTTCCCGATGTACGAGTACAACGAGGAGCTGAAGAAGATCGAGTTCAGCCACAACCCGTTTTCCATGCCGCAGGGCGGGCTGGAGGCGCTGAACACCAAGGATCCGCTCACCATCAACGCCTATCAGTACGACATCGTCTGCAACGGCGTGGAGCTGTCGTCGGGCGCCATCCGGAACCATCTGCCGGAGATCATGTACAAAGCCTTCGAGATCGCCGGCTATCCGGCCTCCGAGGTGGAGGCGCGGTTCGGCGGCATGCTGAATGCGTTCAAGTTCGGCGCGCCGCCGCATGGCGGCTCGGCGCCGGGCATCGATCGCATCGTCATGCTGCTGGCGGACGAGAAGAACATCCGTGAAATCATCGCCTTCCCGCTCAATCAGCGGGCCGAGGATCTGCTGATGCAGGCGCCGGCCGAAGTGCCGCCGGCGCGGCTGAAAGAACTGTCGATCCGCCTCGATTTGCCCCTCAAGAAGGCGGGGCAATAGCCCCCTCTAGCCAGCGGCAGGCAAACTGGTAAAATTGGGCCCCATGCACGCCCAAAATCTTTCCGCCTGGGATCAACCCGGGGTGCCAACCGTGAGGCTGGAGACAGGGACGCACGCATGAGCAATCCGTTGGCCGACGGCTTTTCCATGCCGGCCGAATGGACTCCCCACGAGCGCTGCTGGATGGCTTGGCCCAGCCGGTCGGAGACCTGGGGCGAGCATCTGGACGGCGCGCGCGACGTGGTGGCGGAGATCGCCAACACCATCGCGCGCTTCGAGCCGGTGACCATCGTCACCAAGCCGAAGAACGTGGCCGAAGTCTCGCTGCTGACGGCGAACGGTGTTGCGCAGGTGTCGCTGCCGCACGACGATTGCTGGATCCGTGATTACGGACCCACTTTCATCGCCGACAAGAAGAAGAACATCGCCGGCGTGTGCTGGAAGTGGAACGCCTGGGGCTACCGCTACGAGGATCACGAGCGCGACGCCAAGGTGGCGGAAGAGATCCTGAAGCATCTCGAGATGAAGGCCTATATCCATGAGATGGTGCTCGAAGGCGGCGCCATCGATGTGGACGGCGAGGGCGCGGTGATCGCTTCCGAGGCGGTCCTGCTCAATACGAACCGCAACCCGAACATGACCCGCGAGCAGGTCGAGGAAGTCCTGATCGGCTATCTCGGCGTGCAGCAGGTTATCTGGCTTGGCGCCGGCCTGCAGGACGACATCACCGGCGGCCAGACCGCCAATCTGGCGCGCTTTGTCCGCCCCGGTGTCGTCGTCGCGCTGACCTGCAACGATCCCGCCGATCCGAACCAGAAGGTGCTGGCCGACAATCTGGCGCGGCTGAAAGCGGCACGCACCGCGCGCGGCGAGCTTCTGGAAGTGATCGAGATCGAGCAGCCGCGTCCGATGTTCGATGCCGAAGGGCGGCGCCTGGCGCTGTCCTACATCAACTACTACATGCCGAACGACGGCATTGTCATGCCGGCCTTCGATGACGGCGCCAGCGACCGCAAGGCCTTCGACACCATGACCCGCCTGTTCCCCAAGCGCGAGATCGTGCAGATCCCGGCGCTGGAGCTCGCCTATGGCGGCGGCGGCATCCACTCCTTCACCTTGCCGCAGCCGGTCGGCAACGTGGTGAAGGGCTAACACTCCGTTCCTTCAACAATCTCGATCGTCATGGCATGGCTTGGCCATGCCATCCACGAGTTTCGATGGGCGAGACGGAGTTGTTGCAGGCAAACTCGTGGATGCCAGGGCCAAGCCCCGGCATGACGGAGTGAACCTTTCTATGACTCAGACCACCCGGTCCGGCAGCTCCCGCCCGGCGAAGAAGGCGTCGAGGTTGTCGAGCGCCTTGAAGCCCATGGCGTTGCGGGTCTCGATGGTCGCGCTGCCCAGGTGCGGCAGCAGGAACACGTTCGACAGCGAGCGATATTCCGGGTTCAGGTTCGGCTCGCCTTCGAACACGTCGAGGCCGGCCGCGAACAGCTTGCCGGATCGCAGGGCCGCGATCAGCGCCGTGTCGTCGACCAGGCCGCCGCGCGAGGTGTTGACCACGATCGCGCGGTCCGGCAGGCGCGCGATGCGCGCATCGTTCAGCCAGTGATAGGTCTCCGGCCCGCCCGGCGCGTTGATCGACAGGAAGTCGCACACCGGCAGCATCTCATCGGCGCTGGCATGATAGATTGCGCCCAGTTCCTGGTGTGCGGGCAGTTGGCGGCGGTTGTAATAATGGATCTGCATCTCGAACGCCCGCGCGCGCTTGGCGACCGCCTGGCCGATGCGGCCCATGCCGAAGATGCCGAGCCGCTTGCCGGTCATGTGGGTGCCCAGCATGTAGGTGGTCGACCAGGACTTCCAGGTCGCGTCGCGCACCGCGCGCTCGCCCTCATAGGCGCGCCGCGCGGCACCCAGCATCAGCAGCAGGGCGATGTCGGCGGTGGCGTCGGTCAGCACGTCCGGCGTGTTGGAGACCGGCAACCCGCGGGCTTTTGCGGCGTTGACATCGATATGCTCGTAGCCCACGGAGAAGGTGGCGATCATGCGGATGGAGGCCGGCAGCTTGCCGATCAGTTCCGCGGTCAGCTTGTCGGTCGGGGTCACCAGGATGGCGTCGGCGCCCTCGCAGCCCTTCAGCACCTGGTCCGCCGACAGCACGGAATCGCCGGGATTGAGCCGCGCCTCATAGCTGGCGGTCAGGCGCTGGGTGACCGCCTCCGGCAGGTTGCGCGTGACGAAAAGGACCGGCTTGCTCGGCATGGAACCCTCTGATTGGTCGGGGATGTGGGGCTGTTCGGCCCGTTCGGGGCCTATCTTGGCGATGCAGGCCATGCGATAATTTCTGAAAGCGGCTTGGATTGGTGAAGAGGCGACAGGTGAATCGGCAGAATTCCGCCAGGATGCGGCCCAGCAGGGGCCGTCGGGCCATCATCACGGTCAGTGTGCTGTCAGGGACGTTTGCTGGGGCACTGGCCCTTGTCCAGAGCGCCGCGGCCGCCACGGTCCAATTGTTGCCGCATCGCGCGATCTATGAGCTGTCCGCCCGGCCCGGCAACGGCTTCGGCTCCAGCGGTTCGGTGCGCGGCCTGCTGACCTACGAGATCAGCGACGGCTGCGACGGCTGGAGCGTCAACCAGAAGGCCGGCATCGACCTGTCGCCGCCGGAAGGCGATTCCGTGCGCTTCGAATGGAGCCAGGCGACCTGGGAGGCCAAGGATTCCACCGCCTATCGCTACGTGATCAAGGAAGGCCAGGCGGGCGGCGAGGCGACGCAGCGCCGCGGGGAACTGCGCTACGGCAAGCCGGGCGCCGAGGGCACGCTGACCACCGAACTGCCGGGCCGTTCCGAATCCCGGGTGCCATCCGCGCTCCTGCCGGTGCAGCATACCAAGAGCCTGATCGAGCATGCCGCCGCCGGCGATCCGATTTTCTACGCCAGCATCTTCGACGCCACCGTCGACGAGAGGCCGGTGGAGATCAGTGCCAGCATCGGCCCGGCCAGCGCCGGCTGGGCCACGCGCGGCGGCAAGTTCGCGCCGCTGGAGAATGTGAAATCGCGCCATGTCGATTTCGCGTTCTTTGTCGACGATCTGCCTGACGGCACGCCGGATTTCGAGCAGAGCATCCAGCTCTATGACAACGGCGTCATCGGCGAGGTGAATTTCGAATTCGCCGGCCTGCAGGTCGAGGGCACCTTGCGCAAGCTGGAAATGCTGGAACCGCAAGGGTGCGAATAGCGGCCCTGCGACTATTCCTGCTCGCCGCGGCGCTGCTGTTGGCGTTCAGCACGTCGACGCTCGCCGAGCCGGCCAAATCACTCACCATACCGATCGTCAAGCAGCAATATCCCGGCTATCCGCCGGTCCGATTGGCGAATGTGCGCGTGTTGTCGCTCGGCGATCGCAAGGTCGACTTTCCGCTGTTGCTCGATACCGGTTCTGCCGGCGTCACTATCGACTGTAACTTGGTTCTGCCGTGGGAGCTGTGTACGCCGGATGGAATCAAGATCGAGCGGGAACTGAAATCAGACGGCATCCGGGTCACGACGCGCCGGATCATCGCGCAATACGGCACCTATGACGAATACGGCAACCTCGCCTATGCGCGGATATCGCTCGGCGACGCCGCTCACAACGTCACCACCTCCGAGATGCCAGTGCTGATCCGTTACAAGAAGGTGCGCCGCCAGACAGGCGAGGTGGTCGGCGGCCCCCTATGGCCGCGCGGCATCGTGGGGGTGTCGCCGCTCGGCGCGCAAGCGGGTGGCCTGCTGCATTCACCGATGGACTATATCGATCCGCCGGAGGGACTCACGCGCGGCTTCTACCTGACGCCGTTGGGCGAGGTCTGGGTCATCTGCATGCATGAGTTCGATGAGTGCCCGTCCGTCGACGCTTTGCATATCGGCATCGATGCCGACACCAAGGCGCAATTCGAGGTGGCGCCGCTTGGCGCCTCCAAATCGGAGCACTACATCGGCTTTGTCGATGCATGCCTGTACTGGTACGGGCGCCAATCCTGTGTGCCAACCCTCTATGATACCGGCAACTCGACCATCGCTATAGCCGGTCCGCCGCCGAAGGGCGCCGACATGGCGTTGCCCATCAGCACAAAGGTTACTCTGATCGGCCCGAACAAGACGAAGTGGGAATTTCCGACACTCTACGTGCCGGAGGTCGAGTTCGCGCCGAACTCCGACATCAACCTGATCGGCATCCGCTACTTTGAGACCAACGGCCTGTTATTCGATCTCGAGGCCCGGCAGATTGGCTTCAGGATCGAGCGCTAGCGCCGTTATCCCAACGGTCGCAGAACGCTTCCACGTCGCTCGACTGGAAATCGGCCAGCCGCTGCATGATCAGCTCGAACGGCCAGTCCCACCAGGCGATGCGTTGCAGGCGCGCGGCCAGGTGTCGCGGCAGGCGCTCGCGGATCTGCTTTGCGGGAACGCCGCCGACGATGGTGTAGGGCGGCACGTCCTTCGTCACCACGGCGCCCGCCGCCAGGATCGCGCCGTCGCCGACATTCACGCCGGGCAGGACGGTGACGCCGTGGCCGATCCAGACATCGTTGCCGATGATCACTTTGTCGGCGCGGCGCTGCGCGAAGAAGGCATGGTCGCGCTCGACACCCGTCACGTAATATTCCGGGCAATAGGTGAAGCGGTGCAGGGTGGGCCGGTCCATCGGATGGTTGGGCGGCCCGATGCGCACGTCGGCGGCGATGGCGCAGAACTTGCCGATCACCGCATCGGCCACCGAGCAATGCGGGCCGATATAGGAGTAATCGCCGAGCGTGGCGTATTCCATGTAGGTCCCGCCCAGGATCTCGCAACACGTACCGACCGTCACATCGCGCATCTGCACGTCGGGCGCGATGACCGTCTCGGCGATCTTGGGGCGGGGCAAGGTGGGGGCATTCATGACGACGCAGTTTCGGTCGGTTTCGTGACCGTGCGGCTGCTGTCGCGTTACGGTTTCTTTTCCAAACTGCGACCTTTGACGATGCTGTCCTTGCCAAGTTTGGCGCGCACGGCGTCGATGGCGGCTTCGACCTTGCGGCGCTGGATGCCTTGTGGATCGGCGAGGTCGAGTGGGTCGGCATCGGCTGCATCCCGGATATCGCCGACGCCGATGCCGATCAGGCGATAGGGCGTGCCCTTGGCCTCCTTTTGCAGGAGGCTGCGGCCGCAGCGATAGAGCGTCTCGGCCAGTTGCGTGGGCGAGGGCAGGGACATCTGGCGCGAGACGATGCGGAAATTGGCCGTCTTCAGCTTCAGATGCACGTTGCCGCCGGAGAGCCCCGCCCGCTTCAGCCGGTCCGACACCTTCTCGCACAGCGGCCACAGCTCGTGGCTCAGCATCTCGAAATCGGCGATGTCGATGTCGAAGGTCGTCTCCGCCGAGACGCTCTTGGCCTCGCCATCCGGTTCCACCGTGCGGCTATCCAGCCCCCGCGCCAGGCGCCACAAATGCGAGCCCATGCGGCCATAGCGCGCCGCCAGCTCACGCTCGTCGCCGGCCTGGATCTGGCCCAGCGTGGTCAGGCCGTCCTTGGCCAGCTTGTCGCTCATGGCCTGGCCGATGCCCCAGACGAAGCGGACCGGCTTGTCGGCCAGGAACGAGACGGTCTCGGCCCGGCCGATGACGGAGAAACCGCGCGGCTTGTTGAGGTCGGAGGCGATCTTGGCCAGGAACTTATTGTGGCTTAGGCCGATCGACACGGTGATGCCGACCGCCGCCTCGATCTTCAGCGCCAGGCGGGCCAGGCTCTCGGCCGGGGCGCTCTTGTGCAGCCTTTCGGTGCCGGATAGGTCGAGGAAGGCCTCGTCGATCGACAGGGGCTCCACCAAGGGGGTCAATTCCAGCATCAATTGCCGGACCTGTTTGCCGGCGGCGGCGTATTTGGCCATGTTCGGCTTGATGATGACCGCCTCAGGGCA
>DASZQC010000272.1:0-2438 GCA_035549815.1 Dongiaceae bacterium | reverse complement strand
CCCCTCCCCCTTGAGGGGGGAGGGATGGGTGGGGGTGACAGAACTCGTTATCGACAAGCGGCACCACCGCAAACCACCGGCATGCGCATCGGGCATCTCCCGGGGCGCGCATGCCAACAGCGTGCGATGAAACCATAGCCTTTCGGCTCGCCCGGGCTGTCATCCCGGTGACCGAGGAAGGGAGCGAAATGTTTGCCGATCTGGTGGCGGGCCTGAATGCCCTGCCGACCGAAACCGTGCTCGTGCTCGAGCTGGTCGTTGTGTTCAGTCTCATCCCGCTGGTGCTGCGCCCGTTCGGCGCCGCCGGCCTGTTTGTCTTCATTGCCGTTGGCATCATCGCCGCCAACGTGCAGGTGCTGAAGGCCGCGACCTTCAGTTTCTATGCGGCCCCCATTCCGCTCGGCACCGTCGCCTTCTCCGCGACCTATGTCGCCACGGACGTGCTGACCGAATATTACGGCCGCGCCACGGCGCGCAAGGCGGTGTGGCTCGGCTTCTCCGCCATGCTGATGATGACGCTGATGATGATCCTCGCCATGGGCTACCAGCCGATGAACGCGGAAGAGGCTGCCGCTTCCGGCATGGAATGGGCGCTGCCCAACGCCGATCACATCGCCGCCCTCTATATGCCGCAGGCGACCCTGCTGATCGCCGGCCTCAGCTCGTACCTGATCAGCCAGTTCAACGACATTTTCGTGTTCCAGAAGATCCGTTCGCTCACGGGGCGTAACGCCTTGTGGGCGCGCGCCTGCGGCTCCACCGCCGTCTCGGCGCTGGTCGACAATACCGTCTTCTCCACGCTGGCGTGGCTGGTGTTCCCCTGGCTGCTCGGCCAGCGCGATCAGATGGTCGATCTCCACACGCTGATCTTCACCTTCATCCTCGGCACCTATTGGATCCGCTTGGCGATGGCGATCCTGGAGGCGCCCTTCATGTATGCCGCGCGCTGGTTCCTGCCCGAAGCCGACCGCGAAGCCTATGAGGCGCGCGACAGCAAGGACGGCGCGGCGCCGGTGGCGGCCTAACGCATGGCGCTCACCTATCCCAATTTCGGCTTCGACATCGTGGCGACCGACCCGGCCGGCAGTTTCGCGCGGCTGGGGCGGCTGACCACGCCGCACGGCGTGCTGGAAACTCCGGCTTTCATCTTCTGCGCCACCAAGGCGGCGATGAAGGCCGCTTCGCCGGCGATGCTGCGCGAAGAGAAGACGCAGATCATCCTCTCCAACACCTATCACCTGATGCTGCAGCCCGGCGCGGAGCTGGTCGAAAAGATGGGCGGGCTGCATCGCTTCATGGGCTGGGACGGACCGATGCTCACGGATTCGGGCGGCTTCCAGATTTTCAGCCTGGGGCACGGCTCGGTCGCCGACGAGATCAAGGGCCGGCGCGACATCGCGCGGCCCAAGACCCTGCTGAAGATCAGCGAGAAGGGTGCTGCCTTCCGCTCCTACATCGACGGGCGCAAGCATCTGCTGACGCCCGAGGGGTCCATCGACATCCAGCGCAAGCTGGGTGCCGACCTCATCGTCACCTTCGACGAATGCACCCCCTACCATTCCGACAAGCGTTATACCGAGCGCTCCCTGCGCTTGAGCAATCGCTGGGCCGATCGCTGCATCGCCGAGTTCGAGCGCGGAGATGATGGCAGGCAGGCGCTCTACGGCATTCTCCAAGGCGGCGTGCACGAGGATCTGCGGCACGAGGCGGCGGAATTCGTGAACTCGCGCCCCTTCTTCGGCAACGCCGTCGGCGGCACGTTGGGTGGCACGACGGAGGAGATGGACGTGGTCGTCGGCCATGCGATGGCGAAGCTGAACCGCCAGCGCCCGACGCATCTGCTCGGCATCGGCGGCATCCGCGACATCTTCGCCGGCATCGCGCAGGGCGTCGACACCTTCGATTGCGTCAGCCCGACGCGCATCGCCCGCCACGGCGCGGCGCTGATGCCGGGCGTCAAGGGGGAGCGCGTCAACCTGCGCAATGCGCGCTTCCGCGAGGATCCGGCGCCGATCGACGAAGCCTGCGACTGCTATTGCTGCCGCAATTTCAGCCGCGCCTATGTCCATCACCTGATGAAGGCGGAAGAGCTGCTCGGCCTGCAATTGCTGACCCAGCACAACATCGCGGTGATGAACCGCCTGACCCGCGAACTGCGCGCGGCGATCCCGGACGGCAGCCTAGACAAGTTGCGCAAACGTTGGGTCTGCGACGCTTGAGCGGCGCGGACCTATAGGCGCATTGAGCCAATCGATTTGCCGCGACGCCGCGGTGCGTGCCAGGATGGTGACGGTTTCATGACACCTTCCCGGACCCCGTTCCCGTGACCCTTTCCCTCGGCTGGACCCTGCTCGTGCTGCTGGCGGCGGTGATGCATGCCGGCTGGAACGTGCTGGTCAAGTTCGGCAACGATGCTTTGGTCAACATGACCCTGATCA